>DASVQP010000040.1 GCA_036389135.1 Longimicrobium sp. | reverse complement strand
CCGCCGCGGGGGAGCTCCCCCGCGGCGGCGGCCTGTAGCCTGCTGCAAATCTATCCCGCGGCCCGCGATTGACAACCCCGCCGGGATGCTACGCGGGCGCGACCTCGGCCGGGAGCTCGGCGGCGGAAAGTTCGGCGTCCGGCACCGCGCCGCCCAGGCGGTTCTCCACCCGCCGCGTGAGCCAGGCGCGCGCCGGGTTGAACCCCAGCGCCACCACGCCGCCCGCGACCGCCGCCCCGAACCCGTCGGACAGGTGCAGCACGTCCGCGATGAACGACGAGGCGACGTTCTCCACCACGGCGAAGAGGAGCGCGCCGCTCACCGCCATCATGCCGTACACGGTGGTGCGCTTGAGGGCCAGCCGCGGATCGAGCGCGCCCTGGAAGAAGATGGCGAAGGCGAGGCACACCACCATCACCAGCACCGAGAGCGACTGGCTGATGTTGGCGGCCATCATCACGCCGTATGGGATCTGGATCTCGCTGGCCGGAATGCCGGCCGAAGCCGCACGCGCGCCATGCACCGCACCGTACGCCATCGATGCCAGCATCACCACACCCAGCCAGAGCATGGAGTACAGCCCCTGCACCACCCACAGGATGCGGCGCTGGCCCACCGCATCGGCCACGGCGTAGCTGGCCCGCAGCAGCCCGACCCCGCGGTAGAGCGACCAGAGCAGGAGCGGTACGAGCGCCGCATACCACAACGGCTGCCCCGCCACGGAGCCCATCGTGGAGATGCAGGCCGCCACCGCCGCGCCGCCCCACACCGCCGCCGGCTTCAGCAGCAACCGGCGCCCGCGGCTCACCGGCTTCGCCACGCGGCC
Organism: Longimicrobium sp.; assembly: GCA_036389135.1. Classification (NCBI taxonomy): domain Bacteria; kingdom Pseudomonadati; phylum Gemmatimonadota; class Longimicrobiia; order Longimicrobiales; family Longimicrobiaceae; genus Longimicrobium; species Longimicrobium sp. The sequence goes on along the minus strand of DASVQP010000040.1, from coordinate 120,987 downwards.
CTTGCGCTCGGCGCGCGCCCGGTCGGACGCTTCCACGCCCGCCAGCGTGAGCGGCTCCGGGAAGAGCGCGGCGAAGCGCAGGAACGCCCCGATGTACACCCACTGCATGGCGTTCTGGACGAGTACGATCGCCGAATAGGGCACCCCCGCCCGCGCCACGATGTACGCGGGGAAGAACGCGGTGGCCAGGAGCAGCGCCAGCGCGCGCGTCTCGGCCCGCGCTCCGGCGCGCCAGACGAGCGCCAGGGCGAGCCCCACCGCCGCCAGGCGCACCGCCCCCTCCACGTACAGCTCCACCGCGGGCACCGTGGCTTCCCCCAGGTTGATGCCGGCGGATGCGGAGATGGCCGCGTTCATCAGCCGCCGGTGCGCGGAGATCACCTGCGGCCACACGACGCCGATCAGCGACTGCACGATGCTGGCGGCGCACAGAGCGGTCAGCGCGACCTGGAAGGCGCGCAGCCTGGCGGGAGTGGAGGTACTCATGGAGGGCCTGCTTCGGGGAACAGAGGTTTGCGGGGAAGTGGAAGCTAGTGGCGCCAACCGCAACGCACAACGGGCTCAGGGCGCCAGCGCGGCCACGGCGGCGTACGGGTCTGCGCGGTTGCCGCGCGCGGCGGCGATGATGTCCGCGACGGTGCGGCGCAGGTCGCCGTTGCGCGAGCGGTAGACGCGGTCGAAGAGGCCGAGCCGCTGGTAGTAGATGCGGCGCGAGATCAGCGTGGCGTTGTTGAGCGGACCGCGCGTGAAGCCGGCGAACGACCCGGCTTTGAAGCGCGGCTGCACCTCGGCCGTGAAGCGCTGGCGCGCGCGCGCAAAGACGTTCTCGCGCTCGCGCAGCTTGTCCTCGCGGGTAAGCTCGGGGCGGGCGTAGAGCGCCTCCAGCTCCTGCACCAGCCCCTCCAGGAACTCGCCGAAGATGACGTCGTCCTCCCACGACGCGGCGGCTTCGCGGCAGCGCGGGCCCTGCGCCCCCTCGCGCGCGCAGAAGAAGTGCACGGCGCCGCGCCCGCCCACGAAGTTGGCGAAGCTCTCGTTGAACGCCACCTGCCCCGGCGCAAAAAAGGTGTTGTGGACGATCTCGTGCACCACCGTGTTCCCCAGCGACACGTCGTCGTAGCGCAGCAGGGTGGAGAGGAGCGGGTCGTTGAACCACCCCAGCGTGCTGAACGCCCCGGTCGGCCGCACGTAGGTGTCGAAGCCCTTTCGTTCCAGCCGCCGCGCCTCCTTTTCCGCGTCTTCCGGGTCGAAGAACCCCTTGTACGGCACGCGCCCAACGATGGGGAACCACCAGGTGTGCGCCTGGAAGGTGTCCTTGCGCGCCGCGGAGAGCACCATCGCCAGCGTGTCCGAGCGGACGCGCGAGAAGAGCGTGTAGCTGTCGCCGGCCTCCAGCCCCAGAGAGTCGCGCGCAAAGAGCCGCGCCTCCTGCACCAGCACCAGCTTGCGGCGCGTCACAGAGTCGGTCGCAGGGTCCGCCACGATCCGCGCGATCGGCTTGCGCCGCGCCAGGATCTTGGCCTCCTCCCAGCTCGCGCGCACCAGGTACGCCGGCGAGCACGCGGAAGCCAGCGCGCAGAGGATTAGGAGAGGCGCAAGGGTGCGGCGGGCGTTTTTCATCTGATGCCGTGTTCCAGAGTTGGCGCGAGCTCCTCCCACGCCGGGTTCAGCGATTTGACGGGATCGAGCTTCCTTGCACGTTTCCAGCCCTTGATCTCCTTCTCCCGCTCAAGCGCCGCCCGGATGTCGTTCGTGTGCTCGAAGTACACCAGCCGGGTCACCGCGTAGCGCGCGGTGAACGCCGGCTGCTGGCGATGCTGGTACATCCGCCTCGTGAGGTCGCGCGTGACTCCAACGTACAGGGTACGCGAACGGCTGGCGAGGATGTATACGAAGTAGTCGGGCTGTTTCATTTCTCTGTCATCCTGAGGGAGCCGCCTCAACGATGCCTGTGCCGCACTCCACCCCTCCTGCGGCGACCGAAGGATCTAGCCGGCGGGGCACGACGGCCGCGTCGACTCGCCATCCCCTCGACACACGCGCAGTAGATCCTTCACTCCGCGCCAGAGTACGGTTCCGGGGAGCGGCCGGAGCGGCGCGTCGTTCGGGATGACAAAAAAGGGGTTGAGGGCTGATAGATGTGCACACCAACGAATACCCCACCGAGCGACACGCCGCCCACACGCGTGCGAAGTGGGTCATCGTCTCAAGGGCGCGGACGAGCGCGTGGCGCCAACTGCCTGCACCCGGCGGTCAGCCGGCCCACTCCGCCCTGCGCCAGCGGCGGACGGAGTTGATCAGGTAGATCCCGTCGGCCCGGTGGAGGTCGGCGGGGCGCAGGACGCGCTCGCGAATGTCGCCGCGGTGCAGGAGGTGGGTGCGGAAGACGCCGGGGAGCAGGCCGCATGCGAGCGGTGGGGTCCAGAGCGCGCCATCGAGACGGACAACGAGGTTGGCGAGGGTGGATTCCGTCAGCTCGCCGCGCTCGTTCACCAGGAGAACGTCGTCGCAATCAGGGCGGGAGGCGCGGCGGGTGTCGTAAGCGGCGCGGTTCGTCGTCTTGTGGAAGAGGAGCGCGTCGCGGCTGTCCACCGGCTCCGGCGCGATCCCGATGCGCACCGGCGATGTCGATCGATCGACTGAGGATGTCTCAACGGCGGCTTCTCCGGCGCGATCCAGGAGGAGCCGCACACGTTGCGGTCCGCTAGTCCGGAGGCCGCTGTGGAGCGCGCGGATGATTTCGCCGCGGTCGAAGCGGAAGCCGAAGTGCTCGGCGGATCCTTTTAGCCGCCGCAGATGCCCGTCCAGCAGGAAGAAGCCCGCGCCGGGCTCGTAGAGGAGCGTTTCGAGGAGGCGGAAGTCGTTCGGCACGCGGTGGGTGAAGGCGGCCTTGTCCAGGCACTCGCGATGCTCCGCCGCCGCATCCGAGTCCCAGGTGATCCCGCTCCCTACCCCCATCTCCGCGCGCTTGGCCGCGCGATCCACCACCACGGTGCGTATCGCGACGCTGAACACCGCCTCGCCCGGCGACGCGAACCCAATGGCGCCGCAGTAGACGCCGCGCGGCTCCTCCTCCACCTCTGCGATGATCTCCATCGTCCGCACCTTGGGAGCGCCGGTCACGCTGCCGCAGGGGAAGAGCGCGCGAAAGATGTCGGTCAGGCGCGCGCCGGCGCGGGGCCGCGCGCGGATGGTGGAGGTGAGCTGGTGGACGGTTTCGTAGCGCTCCACCTCGAACATCCGCTCCACGCGCACGCTTCCCGGCTCCGCCACGCGCCCCGCATCGTTCCGCAGCAGGTCCACGATCATCAGGTTCTCCGCCCGCTCCTTGGGCGACGCGAGCAGATCCGCCGCGAGCGCCGCGTCCTCCGCAGGGAAGCGGCCGCGGGGGCGAGTGCCCTTCATCGGCCGCATCTCCAGCTCGCCATCGCGGAAGCCGAAAAAGAGCTCCGGCGACGCGGAGATGATGGCGCTGCCATCCACCTCCAGGTACGCGCAGAAGGCGGAGCGCTGCGCGCGCGCCAGGCGCTCGTACAGCGCGGTGGGATCGCCCTGGAAGGAGGCGCGCAGGCGCAGGGTGTAGTTGACCTGGTACGTGTCGCCCGCCGCGATCAGCTCGCGGATCTCGCCGACGCGCTGGAGGTACGCGGCTTTCGGGGTGGCGGCCTCCCACTCACCCAGCTCGAATTGTCCGTGCGGTGCCTCGTCCGGAGCGGCCTCGTCGCGCCTGGAGAAGATCGCAAACCAGGCGAGGGGGAGGCGTGGGTCGGGGGGGCGGGTGGTGAGAGCGGGATCAAAAGCGGGGGCGGCCTCGTACGCCACGAAGCCCGCCGCGTGCATCCCCGCATCCGTCGCCGCCTCCACCTCGGCCAGCACACGCACTACATCCTCCACGCGATCCGCCCGCGCGACGCGCTGGAACCCGGCGAAGCGGAACGAGCGCGCCCCCCGCAGCGGATCGAACGAGTCGAAGCGTACGAGGGGCGCGTCCACGGGAGCGGAACCGCTCAGCTTTCCACGGGGTGCGGCATCGGCTGGGGGCGGGTCATGCGCTCGGGGGAGAGGATCTTGTCGAGGTCTTCGCGCGCGATCCAGCCCTTTTCGCAGATCAGGTCCCAGACGCCGGCGCCGGTCTGGAGCGCTTCCAGGGCGACTTCGGTGGAGCGCTCGTAGCCGATGTACGGCACCAGCGCCGTCACCAGGCCGATGGAGTTCTCCACCATCCAGCGGAGGCGCTCGCGGTTGGCGGTGATGCCCACGATGCACCGCTCGCGCAGCACGATGGCCGCGCGGGTGAGCATGTCGGTGCTCTGGAACAAGTTGAAGCCGATCACGGGCTCGAAGACGTTGAGCTGCAGCTGCCCCGCCTCGGCCGCCATGGTGATGGTGAGGTCGTTCCCCACCACCTGGAAGCAGACCTGGTTCACCACCTCCGGGATCACCGGGTTCACCTTCCCCGGCATGATGGAGGAGCCGGGCTGCATCGGCGGCAGGTTGATCTCGTTGAGGCCCGTGCGCGGCCCGGACGAGAGGAGGCGCAGGTCGTTGCAGATCTTGCTCAGCTTCACCGCCACCCGCTTGAGCACGCCCGAGACCTGCACGAAGGCGCCCGTGTCGGCGGTGGCCTCGATCAGGTCGGGCGCCGTCTTCAGATCGAGCTGCGTGATCTCGGAGAGGCGCTGGCACACCAGGGCGGCGTAGCGGGGATCGCTGTTGATGCCGGTGCCGATGGCGGTGGCGCCCATGTTGGTCTCGCGGATCAGCGCGGCGGCCTCGCGCAGCCGGTCCATGTCTTCGCCGATGGTGACGGCGAAGGCGTTGAACTCCTGCCCCAGCGTCATGGGCACCGCGTCCTGGAGCTGGGTGCGGCCCATCTTGAGGACGTCCGCGAACTCGGCGCCCTTGGCGAAGAATGCGTCGCGCAGCTCGCCCAGCGCCCGCACCAGCTCGTCGATTCCCCAGTGCGCGGCGATCTTGAGCGCGGTGGGATACACGTCGTTGGTGCTCTGGCTGAGGTTGACGTGGTTGTTGGGATGCACCACGTCGTAGTCGCCCTTGCGCCGCCCCATCAACTCGAGCGCGCGGTTGGCGATGACCTCGTTGGCGTTCATGTTGGTGGAGGTCCCCGCCCCGCCCTGCACCACGTCCACCACGAACTGCGCGTGCAGCCCGCCGTCGCGGATCTCGCGGCAGGCGCGGACGATGGCGTCGGCCACGTCGTCCGGGAGGATGTCCAGCTCCTTGTTGGCCAGCGCGGCGGCTTCCTTGATGGCCGCCAGCGCGTGGATCAGGTAAGGATACTGCGACACCGGGATCCCCGTGATAGGGAAGTTCTCGGTGGCGCGCAGCGTCTGCACGCCGTAGTACAGGTCCACCGAAAGCTGGCGCTCGCCCAGCAGGTCGTGCTCGGTGCGCAGCTCGCCGGAAAGGTACCCGCTGCCACGCCCGCTGAGGAGCGCGTTGGCGTACCGGAGCCGCGACGAGATCACCTGCGCCGCGGCGGTCACCAGCTTCCCGTAGAGCTGCGGGTTCTCGCCGGCGATGAGGGCCACGGCGTCGCGCGGGATCTCCACAAACTCGGCATCCTCGGTCACCACGCCGCTGGTGGAGTGCGGGTAGTCGTCCAGCAGGCTCCCCTCGCCGAACGACTCGCCCTCGGTAAGGAGGTGCAGCACCTGAGGCCGGCCGTTGAAGCCTTTTACGATCTGCACCCGCCCCTTCACCAGCACCCCGAACGCGCGGCGCGGCTGGCTCTCGCGGAAGACGTACGCGCCCGCCGGGCAGCTCTTGGACTGCGCGTGCCCGGCAAGCGTGCCGAGCTCCTCGTCGCTGAGCGATTGGAAGAGCGGGTGCGAGCGGAGGGCGGCGGCGACGGACGGGTCCATGGCGACTGCAGGGGAACAGGGAAAGAGGGACGGGGAACGTGAATCAAGCCCGTCCGAGCGCTGTAACCTGTTCTCTCTGCCCCGTGTACGCAACCCGGTGCATGGAACGGAGATTGCACCCCCGCGCCCCTCCTTGGACCGGACGGGCCCGCTTCCGTGGGCCGGTGAGGGGACCACGCAATGGAGGGTCACATGGCGATCTGGGACCGCAACGACGACGGGAACCGCGGCAACATGGGCGGGCGCGCACGCAACCTGGCCGACCGCGCGGGGAACGCGATGCGCCAGGGGATGGACCACATGCACGACCGCGGCAACGGCGGCTACGACCGCATGAACTACCAGGGCCGCCCCAACGGCGGCTGGAACGGCGATTCGTACGGCGCCGGTGGCAACACCATGGGCTCCGGTACGCGCCCCATGGGGAACGAGTACGACCGCGACATGACCTACCGCGGCGTGCCGGGCGGCAACGTCAACGGCGGGATGGGGCGCAACCTGGGATACGGCTACGGCGCCGGCGACCGCGACGAGGCCGGGTTCGCCTCCATGAACTACGACCGCGAGTACGGGATGGGCGGCGGCCGGATGAACACCGGCTACGACCGCGGCTACGGCGCTGGGGGCGGGACGGGGTACGACCGCGGCTTCCAGAGCGCCCGCGACACCGACAACGGCGACCCCTTTGGCGACCGCCAGCAGCAGACCCCCATCCGGGTGATGCGTGGCCGCGAAGGGAACATGGGCGGCGGCAACATGGGGCGCGGCGACTTCGGGGATCGCGGGATGCCGGGGCGCGACCGCGGCGGCTACGACCGGAGCTGGGCCTTCGGCGCGCAGGGGATGGAGCGCACCGAAATCAACCGCGGGGACCGCAACAACCGCCTCTCGTCCGACCGGCTGGACCGCGAGGACGAGTCGTACCGCGCGTACCAGGACTACAGCGGCTACAGCCGCGGCCTGAACTACGAGCCGTATTACAACAGCGGCGAGTTCGGCGCGCAGGGCGGTGAGGTGGGAGACCCGGGGTTTGCGGCGAGGTACGACGCGAACTACCGCAACCGCAGGGATCGCGACTGGTTCTAGCGGGACAGGGAGCGGGGAACGCCCGCCGCGACAGCTGTCGCGGCGGGCTGAGTCGTTTGGGGGGCCCTCACCCGGCAGCTTACAGCTGCCACCCTCTCCCACAAACCGCCGTGGGAGAGGGGACGTGGGGGCGGTGCGGACCGGGGACGACGGTGTGGGGTTGGTGCACGGCGGCCACGCGGGGCCGCCCCTTCGTGGTTCGGCGTGTCAGGCGGAGGTCGAGACGGGGGCGAGGGAGGGCGCGATGAATCGCGCCCCTACCAGGGATGTCGTGGCAGGGGCGCGATTTCCAGCCCCCTCTCCCGATAACAGAGGGCGGAGCCCTCTCCTGTTATCGGGAGAGGGGGCAGTCGAGTGTAACGAGACGGGGGTGAGGGCCCTTCACCCCTGCCCCATCCGCCGCTTCAGCTCGGCGAGCTGGTCGTCGACGCTGGGGCGCGGAGGGGGGGGAGGCGCGCCGGAGAGGTCGTTGAGGGCGTCGGAGTAGGCGTTGTCGGAGGCGATGCGCTCCTCCATGCGCGACATGCTGTCCAGCGGGTCGGAGGGGTCGCGGCGGCCGGCGGCGTCGATGGCGGCGTGGGCCCCGCGGCGGCGGATCTCGGCCACCAGGATGAAGCGGTTCGCGTCCGCCTCCTTGTAGCGCCGCATCATCTCCTCGGATTCGGCGCGGCGAAGCTGGAGCTCGGCGTTGGCGGCGCGCAGCTTCTCCTCCAGCACCACGACGCGCTGGCGGTGGCGGTCCGCGAACTCCTTTGCCACGCGCGCCGTTTCCGCGTCGTTGATGCGCTCGGCCATCCCGCCGCGGCGCACGGTGTCGTCAAGGGCGCGGCGCTCGCGCTCCAGGTCGGCGGTGGTGGCCTGCACGTTCTTCTCGTACAGCGGAAGGGCGGCGCGCGCCTGCACCATCTCGCGGCGCATGGAGGCCAGCAGCCCCGCCACCTCGTCCTCGGGGTCGCGGCGCGCCGTCTCTTCCAGCAGGGCGCTCCAGCTCTGCGCGAACAGTCTCTTCAGGTCGTCCAGCATCGGCGGCGGGGAGCGGGAGGTGGCGATGGCGCGGGCCACGGAATGTCGGGGAGCGGGGGGCACCGGGGCAAGGGGTTGGCGGGGGCCAGCTTGGAGCCTCGTGGGCCTGATCCTTGCCTTGACGCCCCTCCCGACGACCACCCGAGGATTCCCAATGGCCAAGACCGAACCGGTTCCCATCCGCCTCCCCCGCATGGGGAACCTGTCCAAGGAAGAGCAGAAGTCCATCACCCACGGCGGCTTCTGGATCCAAGAGGCGGAGCGGGAGATCTACAAGCGGGCCCTGGCGGCGCTGAACGAGGCCGGGGTCCCGTACGTGGTCGCCGGCGCGTACGCCATCTACGAGCACACCGGCATCTACCGGCAGACCAAGGACCTGGACCTCTTCTGCGAGCCGGAGGCGGTGATGCAGGCGATGGAGGTCCTTCGCAAGGTGGGCTTCCGCAGCCGGCTGGAGCAGGGACACTGGCTGGCCAAGGCGCTCGACGACCCGTACTTCATCGACGTCATCTACGGAATGGGGAACGGGCTGGCGCTGATCGACCATGACTGGTTCCAGCACTCGTCGCCCGCCATCCTCGCCGCGACGCCCGTACGCGTGGCGCCGGTGGAGGAGCTGATCTGGCACCGGCTCTTCATCAGCGAGCGGCACCGGCACGACATGGCGGACATCGCGCACCTGATCCTGTGCAAGGGGCACCAGATGGACTGGCGCCGCCTGGTGGACAAGACGGGCGAGCACTGGCCGCTGCTCCTGTCGCAGGTGATGATGTTCCGGTACGTGTATCCCGGCTACAGCGACCAGGTGCCCGCGTGGGTGCTGGACGAGCTGCTGGAGAACGCGCGCTCCGCCGCCAGGAACCGCCCGGCCGAGGGCGACGCGCACGACGTGACGCGCGGCACCCTGATCTCGCGCTTCTCCTTCACCATCGACGTGAACGAGTGGGGCTTCCACGACCAGCGCGAGGAGCTGATCCGCCGCATGGAGCAGCACCCCTCCGTCACCGCGCTGGTGGCGAGCGACGTTTGGGACGAGCGCGCGTCGGCCGAGAAGAACGAGGCACACGACGACGCGGAGGAGGGCGACGGATGACGGCTCCGGCTACACCCGACTCCAACGGGCGTCCCGCGGAGCGGAGGCGCAGGACCGATCCGCGTCCTGGAGTCGTGCGCATCGCCGCCGTCGGCGACTTCCACTGCGGCGAGGAGGACGTGGGGAAGTACCGCGAGCACTTCGCGCGCGTCAACGAGGACGCCGACGTCCTGCTGCTGGCCGGCGACCTGACGCGGCGCGGCACCCCGCCCGAGATCAAGGTGGTGCTGGGCGAGCTCGCGGACGTACGCATCCCCATCCTGGCCGTCCTGGGGAACCACGACCACGAGAGCGGCCGCGTGGAGGAGGCGAGGGCGCTCCTCCGCTCGCGCGAGGGGCTGCACCTGCTGGACGAAGAGCCCTTCCAGCTCAATCCCCACGTGGGGATCGCGGGGGTGAAGGGCTTCATGGGCGGCTTCGGGCGGTGGACGCTGACCGCGTTCGGCGAGGCGGCCACCAAGGAGTTCGTGGGCACCACCATCGAGGAAGCACAGACGCTGGAGTTCGCGCTGCGCCGACTGTCGACACCGATTCGCGTGGTGCTTCTCCACTACTCGCCCACGGTGGACACGGTCATGGGCGAGCCGGAGACGATCCACGCCTTTCTAGGCAACGACCGCCTGGCGGAGCCGATCGACCGCTTCGGCGCCTCGGTGGTGTTCCACGGGCACGCGCACCACGGCACCTTTCGCGGCAAGACGGCGGGCGGCGTGCCGGTGTTCAACGTGTCGCTGTCGCTGGTGCGACAGGAGGGTGTGGGCGAGATGTACTTCGTGTACGAGATCGCCCTGCCGCAGGACGCCGCGGAGGAGATGGAGCCCGCCCCTGCTGCTAGCGGCGCTCCAGAAAGCGCATGAGCGCGGCCTCTTCCGCGTAGAAGCGCCCCGGCAGGCTCGCCTCGCCGGGGCGCATCTCTTTGCGCATCAGAGGCGCGATGGTCAGCCCGCGCTCGTACCGCTCGAAGACGGCGGGGTGGATGTACGAGCTGCGGCACACCGCCGGCGTGTTTCCCAGGTCCGCCGAGACCAGCTTGCAGGCGAGGAGGGTGTTCTTCTTTGCCTCCGTGGCGTTCTTGGGCGGCCCGAGCTCCGCCAGCACGACGGCCGCGCGCACGGTGCCGCCCCACGTCCGCAGGTCCTTGGACGTGAAGCGCTTCCCCACGATCTCCTTCACGTACTCGTTGACGTCGCGCGACGTCACGGGGTGCGCCTTTCCCTCGTCGTCCCGGTACTTGAAGAGGCGCGGTCCGGGGATCTCCAGGATCTCGCGCATCACCTCCACCAGCGGCGTGTCCGCCACCACCTGCCGCTGGTGGACGGCTTTCTTGCCGCGGTACTTGAAGACGAGGTTGTTCCCCTCGATGCGCAGGTGGTTCTTGCGCAGCGTGGCGAGGCCGAAGGTCTTGTTCTCGGTGGCGTAGCGCTCGCTCCCCACGCGGAAGGCGCCGCGCATCATCAGCCGCACGATGGTGGCCAGCACGCGCTCGCGCCCGACGCCTTCGCGCCCCAGGTGCTCGTCCGTGACCTCGCGCAGGTGCGGGATGCAGCGCGCCAGGTCGAGCAGCTTGCGGTACTTGCCGCGGGAGCGCTTGGCGGTGAACTCGGCGTTGTAGCGGTACTGCTTGCGCCCCGCCTTGTCGATCCCGGTGACCTGCACCTTGGCCTCGGGATCGGGCGAGATCTCCACGTCCGTCCACGCCGGCGGGATCACCAGCTTGCGGATGCGCTCCAGCGCCGCCTTGCTCTTGAGCGGCGCGCCGTCGCCTCGCAGGTAGCTGAACCCCGTCTCGGGGGTGCCGACCCTGCGCCAGGGCCGCTCTTTGGTTGCTTTCTTGGGCATTTGGCGGGTTGATGGATACAAGGAGCGGGCCGTGGGCCCTCACCCCCGGCTCGTTACACTCGCCTGCCCCCTCTCCCAATAACAGGAGAGGGCTGCGCCCTCGCTGTTATCATGAGAGGGGGCTTGGATACGCCGACATCACGCAGACGCCCTCGTAGGGGCGCGATTCATCGCGCCCGTGCCCGGCGCCGCTCCGCCACCCCGCGCGCACACCGATCCTGGTAGGGGCCGCCCCACGTGGCTGCCCGTGCCCACCCCCGCGCCGCCACATGCACCCCGCACAGATGCATGCGTGCGCCCCTCCCCCAGGTTGTTTTGGGGGAGGGGCAGCGAGGTGACGAGCGGGGAGGGGGCCTGCCACCGCCATCCCGGCCCCGTGTTTGCGCCAGTCATACCGCGTCGAACATCGTGCCGCCTGAAGAACCCGAAGAGAACAAGCCGTGGAAGACACAGATCTGTTGCTGAACCCGGAACGTCCGCTGATCGCCGTAACCACCTCGCTCGCGCCCGTGGGGGCGCACGGGCTGCCGGGGGTGAAGCTGAACGCGCAGTACATCGCATCGGTGGAGGGGCCCGGGGGCGCCACCCTGCTGCTGACCCCGGCGCACGACCTGGCCTCGGTGGAGCAGATCGTGGGAGTGGCGCACGGGCTGATGCTCACCGGCGGCGAGGACGTGGACCCGGCGCGCTACGGCCAGTCGCCGCACCCCACCGTCACCTCCGTGAACCCGGCGCGCGACGCGGTGGAGCTGGCGGCGCTGGCGGCGGCGGTGCGGCGCGGCATTCCGGTGCTCGGCATCTGCCGCGGGATGCAGGTGCTGAACGTGGGGCTCGGCGGCACGCTGATCCAGGACATCCCCTCGCAGCGCACCGGCGGCCTCCTCCACGAGCAGTCCGCGCCGGTGGACAAGGAGTGGCACCACGCCACCGTCGAAGAGGGGAGCGGGCTGGCCGCGATCTTTGGCACGCGCGCCCTCTTCATCAACTCCTTCCACCACCAGGCCGTGGACGCGCTGGGCGAGGGCCTGCGCGCATCCGCCTGGGCCGAGGACGGCGTGGTGGAGGGCGTGGAGGGGACCGGCGACACGTGGATCTGCGGCGTCCAGTGGCACCCCGAGCGCGGCGAGGCCGAGGCCCCGCAGGACCAGCGCGATCCCAACCGGCGGCTGTTCTGGGCGTTCGTCCAGGCCGCCCGCGAATTCGCCGCCGGGGCGGCGCGACCGGTGGGTGCGGCGGCGGGGTGAACTGCGGGGAATGGGGAATGGGGAATGGGGAATGGGGAATGGGGAGCGAAGGGACGGTGCGCCCCGCACGGATGCATGCAAACGCCCCTCCCCCAGGTAGTTATTGGGGGAGGGGCGGCGAGTGTAACGAGCGGGGAGGGGGCCCCTTCAGTCCAGCACCTCGAAGCTCTCCACCTCGTCCAGCGGAAACTCGTCGGACTCGCCGGTGGCGATGCGGCGGGCGCGGAGGATGTCGCGGCCGAAGCGGGCGCGCACGTCCTCCGGCACCACGATCAGCTCCGTGCCCCGCCGGTAGAGCTGCACCCGGGTGCCATCCATGATCGCGCGCTCCAGGCGGTCCAGGTCGTCCGGCGTCCACCTCATGGAGGGGGCGCCCGCCCGCTGTCCGGCGGCGGGAACTCGGCCGGCGGCGGCGGGCCCTGCGCCGGGGACGGCGCCGTCGTCTGCGTAGGTGGTGCGACCGGCGCATCGGGCGAGCTCTTCTCCGGGACCGGGTCGCGCGGGGGCGGCGGCGGGGTGCGCGGAGCGGCGCGCGCCGGGCGCGGCGCGGGGGCGGCGGGCGCGGGGATCAGGCCGCCGGGCAGCCCCTCGGGTCGCACCGAGATGTAGTAGTCGCGGATGAATAGCGAGTCGATCCGGACGAAGCCGCTGTCCGGCAGGTCGCCGAACTTCACCCCTGGCGCGGGGCGCGGCAGGTACACGTCCAGCGAGTCGATCCAGGCGTCGAACTCCGCGCGCGAGATCTTCTGCAGGTAGCCCTGCACGTCCACCCCGCTCCCGGGGTAGAAGGGGCGGATCGCCTGGCCTTTCGGCACCGGCTCCACGCGCACCAGGATCCAACGGCGCGGGTTCTGGGTGCGCACCCACACGGCGTTGCGCACCGTGCGGCTCTCCGCGATGCCGGTGAGGCGCAGCCGGCGGCCCAGCTCGCGGTCCTCCAGCGGGAGCGCGGACTCGAATGCCTCGCTCTGCATGGGAACCACCTGGGCGCGCTCGCCGCCGAAGTTGGCCTTGGCGCCCACCTGCTTCCCGGTGCTCATGGTGGCGTCGCCCAGGACGAAGGCCGAGCCCCACGCGATCAGGCAGAGGGTGACGATCGCCATCGTCCAAACCCAGAGCCGCTGGTTGCGGCCTCGTACGAGCCGGATGTCCATCGTGGTCCGCCGAAGGTTGCAGGGAGGCGCCGGAACCGGCGATCCGCCCCTGGTTTACAAGGCGCGTCGGCTTGCTCTGCCGCGCGCCGATCCGTTATCATGGACCGCCGCCGACGGCGGCCCATCGTATCATCGGACAATCCCACGGAGGAAGAAGCGTGCCCCGACCCGCCCCGGCGGCCAAGAAGCGCTCGCCGCTCACGCCGCTGTACCTGCTCCTGGGCCTCATCGTCGTAGCCGGCGCCGGGGTCCTGTTCACCCAGATGCGCAAGGGCGGCGAAGCTGCCCGGGCGCCCGTCGAGGTCGCCATCAGCCCGGCCGAGCTCCAGCGCCTCCCCGGGATGAGCATCGGCCGCCCGGACGCGCCGCTCACCATCCTGGAGTTCGCGGATTTTCAGTGCCCCGGCTGCCAGGGGTGGGCCACCTTCATGGAGCCGCTGATCAAGGAGCGCCTGGTGAACACGGGGCGCGCCCGCTACGTCTTCTACGACTTCCCGCTGGCGATGCACGCGAACGGCTTCATCGCCTCGCGGGCCGGCCGCTGCGCCAACGAGCAGGGGAAGTTCTGGGAGTACCACTCCGCACTCTTCCAGAACCAGGGGAAGTGGGCGTTCGAGGAAGACCCCGTCCCGCTCTTCACGGAGTACGCCGCGAGCGTCGGTGCGGACGAGGACCGCTTCGAGGAGTGCATCCGCTCGGAGCGTTTCGCCAAGGAAGTCTCGGAGAGCGTCAAGCTGGGCGAGTCGCTCGGGGTGGGGGGCACGCCCACCATCTTCGTGAACGGTCAGCGCCTGCAGGACATCCCAGGCAACTACAGCCAGTTCGCCGCCGAGCTTGAGAAGATCGCCCCGGGCTCCACCGGCGCCGCGGCGCCGGCCGACAGCGCGGCGCGGTGACGACCTCCGAGGCGGCGCGTCCGGAGGTGTACGGCGACGACTTCGCCGGCGCCTCCCCGCGCCCGCCGGTGGCGCGGATGGGGATCGCCGTGCTGTCGCTGCTGGGGATCTTCGTGGCGCTCTACCTGTCGATGTACAAGTGGGGGATGATGGGCCCCATCCAGTGCAAAATCGGCGGGTGCGAGACGGTGCAGAACTCGCCCTGGTCCGTGCTCTTTGGGCAGCCGGTGGCGGTGTGGGGGCTGGGCGCCTACATCACCCTGCTGGTGGTTTCGATGCTGGGGCTGCAGCCGCGCTTCGCCGATGCGCGGTGGGTGGCGCTGGCGCTCTTTGGGATCTCGGGCGTGGGGGTGCTCTTCTCCGCGTACCTGACGTACCTGGAGGCGGCGGTGATCCACGCGTGGTGCCAGTGGTGCGTGATCTCCGCGATCCTCATCACGCTGATCTTTCTCCTGTCGGTCCCGGGCCTGAAGAGGGCCCGGTGAGCGGCCTCGATCCAACCGCTGGAGGCATGATGCCGGAAGCGCCGGGCCCCACCGTTCCCGTCCGCCTTGTCTTCGCGGACAAGGGCACCTTTCACGCGGAGACGGTGCACGTGCAGCAGAGCGCCCTCAGCCGCTACGACCGGCTGATCGACCTGCTCCGCGAGGAGGACAGCGTGACGCAGCACATGTACCTCGACATGCAGCGCCTCGTCTCCGCCTACGTCGTCGGCGAAGAGCACTGATCCTCCTGCCGTCCGCAAACGCCCGCACCTGAGCGCAGGTGCGGGCGTTTGTGCATCCGCCAACAGCGATCTCACACAGAGACACAGAGGAAAACGGAAAGAAGGGACAGAGGATACCTTGTCGTTCCCTCTTGCAGTACCCTCTGTGTCTCTGTGTGAGGCCCTTTTCAGTTCGACGGCGCCGGCGCGGGACTCGCTAGCGCGGCGTCGAGCTCGGCCTTCATCTGGTCGAACGTGACGGCGCCGCCCAGGAACCGGGTGCCGTTGATGACGAACGCGGGCGTCCCGCTGATCCCGCCGCCCGACGCCTTCAGCGCGTCGCCGATGATGAGCTGCGCCACGCGGTCGTTGGCGGTGCAGTCGCGGTAGCCCGCCATGTCGAGGCCGATCTCCGTGGCGAGTGCATCGAAGCGCCGCGCCGCGTCGGCCATCCCGCTCCACTCGCGCTGCGTGGCGAAGAGGCGGTCGTGCATCGGCCAGAACTTCCCCTGCGCCCCGGCGCACATCGCGGCCTCGGATGCCGCGTAGGCGCGCGGGTGGTTGGGCAGCGGGTAGTTGATGAACACCATCCTCGCCTTGCCCGTGCGGATGTACGCGCTGTCGAACTGCCGGTACGTGGTCTCCGTCCACTGGCGGCAGAACGGGCACTGGAAGTCGGAGACCTCCACCACCGTCAGCGGCGCTCCCTGCACGCCCTTGGCGCGGTCCCGGTCGGCGCGCGGGAGCACGGAGTCCACGTCGGCGGGCACGGGGGCCGCCGCCGCGCCCGCGGAGGGAGCCGGCGGCCGGGCGCACGCGGCGCTCCCCGCCAGCGTGAGCGCGATGGCGGCCGCGAGGGCGCGGCGAAGTGCGTCGTTGCGATTCATGGGAGCCTTCATGTGGGTTGGGTGGCGGCGCGTGCGCGCTCCAGCGGCCAGTCACGGACCTTCGCGGGGGGCCAGCGCCCTTCCCTCGCCCGCTCCACCAGACCGGCGGCCTCATCGCGGGCGCGCGCGGCGGTCTCCGCGGTGGCCCAGCCGTGTCGCTCCGCCTCGGCCAGCTCGTCCTCGTCCAGCACCTGCACCCCGCCGTCCGCGCCCAGCCAGACGTCCAGGCAGAGGTCGGTCGTGCGCCAGCGGTCCCCCTCCATCTCCACCGGGGTGAGGACGTTGGCGTAGAAGCCGGTAAAGGTGCCGTCGCGCAGGTGGAAGCGGCCGATGTCGTGCCAGAGGCCGCGAAAGGTGAACCAGACCACGGGCGCTCCCGGTTCCAGGATCACCCGCGTCCCCGCTTTGACGGGCTTCGGGAGCTCGGCGGCTTCCAGAAAGGTGACGACGCACTCCCCGTCATCCTCCAGCACCCGCTGGCTGAAGCGCTGCTCGCGGTCAGGGAGGCGCCGGTATTCGATCTCCACCCAGCGCTCCCCCGCCACGTCAGACCTTGCTGTTGGGTGTCTCGACCGTCGCGGTGCCGTCGTTGTGCGGCACCAGGTGCATGTCGCCGAAGATGTGCGGCGCTTCGTCGCGCAGGCGGCTGAGCACGGCGCCGGCCAGGCGGCGGATCTCCACGTCGGCGGTGGCGCTGCCGCGCATCTCCACGAAGTGGCGCCAGGCGCGGGCGTTCCCCGTCATCACCAGCTTCGTCTCCGCGCAGTTGGGGAGGACGGCGCGGGCGGCCTGGCGCGCGCGCTTCTTTCGCATCGTCGCGGGCCCGCTGTCGCCCACCATCTCCGTCATCTCGTCCAGCAGCCGGCGGTACGCCTGCAGCGACCCCTCGCACGCCTGCTCCCACGCGCGGTACGCCTCCGTGCCCTCGTCGATCTCCGGGGGGATCACGAACGCGATGTCCGACTCGTCCACGTATCTCTGACTTAGCTGACTGTATGACATGCCGGCTCTGTGTCGGACGAGCTCGTGCGTAAGCGAGCGGCTCACCCCTTCGATAAGGAAGGTGAAGACCGCGTGCTCCAGAACGCTCCCGTGCTTCACCTGCAGGATGTTCCCCAGGTACGCCTCGTTCGTCGTGCGCCCGGCGATGGTGCGGTGTCCTCCTTCGAGGCCACTGTCCTCTCCGAAGGACAAATAGCAAAGCCGTCCCGCGAACTCCGCAAGCGCCTCGCCCGGCACGTCGCTGTCGCTCTCCCAGCGGATGTGTGGTGGCGGGATGAACTGCTGGCGCGCGATCAGAGTCACGCGCGGCGCGCGGATGATGTGCATCGGGGGAACCGGTGTCTCGGGGGTCGTCGCGGGCGAGCGCGACAAGGTAGGCGGGCGGGCGCGGAGCGTCAAACGGGTGCGCACCCGGCGGCGTGATAGCCACCAACGGTGCGGGCGGCGGTGCGGCGACGGGCACGGGCGGCCACGCGGGGCCGCCCCTACGGGTTTGGTGCGCAGAAGCGCAGACCGAGGTGGGCGGGCGGCGGGCAGACACGCAGGTCCCCCCTACGGCATCGGTGCGAACGGCAGGAGGTCGAGGCGGGGCGTTGGAGGGCGCGATGAATCGCGCCCCTACGACGGCATCGCGGTTCCGCCGAGGTGACGAGCGGGGGTGAGGGCCTTACCTTTCCCCCATGCGAATCGCCTCCCTTCTTTCCAGCGCGACCGAGATCGTGTACGAGCTGGGGCTCCAGGAGCACCTGGTCGCCATCTCGCACGAGTGCGACTACCCGCCCGAGGCGCTGCGGCTGCCCAGGGCCAGCCGCGTGCGCTTTGAGCCGGCGGGGCTCACCAGCGGCGAGATCGACGCGGAGGTGCGGCGCTGCATGATGGAGTTCGGCAGCGTGTACGCCGTGGACGTGGACGCCCTCCGCCAGGCGAAGCCCGACGTCATCCTCACCCAGGCCGTCTGCGAGGTGTGCGCCGTACCCACCGCCTCCGTCCACCAGGCGGTGGACGCGCTGCCGTCGCGGCCCACGGTGCTCTCGCTGGATGCGCACACGCTGGAGGAGATCCTCGACACCGTGGCACAGGTAGCGGAGGCGGCGGGCGACGCGCGGCGCGGCGCGGAGACGGTCAGGAGGCTGCGCGGGCGGCTGGACCGCGTGGCGGAGGCGGTCGCGGGGAGACCCCGGCCGCGCACGCTGGCGCTGGAGTGGCTCGATCCGCCTTTCGCGCCGGGGCACTGGATCCCGGAGATGATCGAGCACGCGGGCGCCGAGTCGCTGCTGGGGACGGCGGGCGGGCACTCTGTGGAGATCCCCTGGGCGCAGGCGGAGGGGCTGGACCCCGAGCGCCTCCTCCTGATCCCCTGCGGCTACGACCTTCCAGCCACGCGGGCGGACGCGGAGCGCTCACGGCCCAGGCTGGAGGCGCTCGCCCCGCGCGCGCTGGCGGAGGGTCGCGCGGCGATCGGGCACAGCGCCTTCTTCAGCCGCTCCGGCCCGCGCGTGGTGGGCGGCATCGAAGCGCTCGCCGCGTGGCTCCACCCCGGCACCCTGCCCGCGAGCGCCGCCGAGGGGCGGCTGGAGCGGTGGGCGTAGGGCGCGCCGCTTGCACACCGCGCGAACGCAGTGACGGGCATCATCCAACGAAACCACCGCCGGAGGCCGTGCCATGCGCATCCCCACCCGCGTACACGGGGTGCTGGACTACCTGATGGGCGCACTTCTCATCGCGGCGCCCTGGCTGCTGGGCTTCGCCACGGGCGGGCCGGAGCAGTGGGTGCCGGTCGGCGTGGGCGCCGGCGCCATCCTGTACTCCCTCTTCACCGACTACGAGCTTGGCGTGGTGAAGCGCATCCAGGTGCCCATGCACCTGCTGCTGGACGGGATCGCGGGGGTGGCGCTGATCGCGTCGCCGTGGGTGCTGGGCTTCGACGACAAGGTGTGGATCCCCCACGTGGCCGCGGGGGCGCTGGAGGTGGTCACCGCCTTCTTCACCAACACCATCCCCGCCTATGAGCGCCGACGCGCCCGCTGAGCCCGGCGAGGGCGGGCTGGACCTGTACGGGATGGACGTGGAGGAGGTCCGCGCCCGCTCCCGCATCATGATCTACGCGGACGAGGGCGAGGGGGTGCACGCGGTCCGCATGGATCGCGGCATCGAGCTCTACGCGCGCTGCCAGGCCGCCGCCTCGCCCACCGACGAGAGCACGCCGCTGGTGTGGGTGGACGTCGCGGCCCCCGGCGAGGACGAGGCGCGCTTTCTCCGCGAGACGCTCGGCTTCCACCCGCTGGCGGTGGAGGACACCGTCCGCGGCCGCCAGCGCCCCAAGCTGGACCGCTACCCGGGCTACTTCTTCCTCGTATTCTACTCCGCCGCCATCAACCCCGGGCGGGGGAGAATGGCGCTGCACGAGGTGCACGTCTTCATCGGGCGCCGCTTCATCGTGACGGTGCACGACCACGACATCTCGCCGCTCAGCGAGGTGCTGGTTCGGTGGCGCGCCAACGAGGCCGGCTTCCGCAACGTGGGGGCGCTGGCGCACGCCATCGTGGACACCATCGTCGACGGCTACTTTCCCGTGCTCGACCACTTCGCGGACCGGGTGGACGAGATGGAGAGCCGCATCTACTCCAACGCAAACGCGGGGCAGATCGCCTCGCTGGAGGAGGTGCTGGGGATGCGCCGCGAGCTCACCACGCTGCGCCGCGTGCTCGGCCCCGGGCGCGAGGTGCTGGGGACGCTGGTGCGGCGCGAGCTTCCCTTCCTCTCCCCCGACCTGATGCTGTACTTCCAGGACGTGTACGACCACTCCATCCGCGTGGTGGAAGAGACCGAGGCGCTGCGCGACCGCCTGGGGATGGCGATCGAGGCGCAGATGACCGTCTCCTCCAACCAGCTCAACCAGACGATGCGGCTGATGGCCGCCTGGTCCATCATCCTGATGGCGATGGCGTGGGTGGCGGGCGTGTACGGGATGAACTTCCGCGTGATGCCCGAGCTCCAGTGGCGCTACGGCTACTGGTGGGCGCTGGGGACGATGGTGGCGCTCGGCACCCTCATCTTCCTGTACTTCCGCCGCAAGCGCTGGGTCTGAAAGATGGGCGCCGTTTTTGCGCCGCCGGGCCGCATGCGAAACTACCTTGCTCCCGTCCTGGTGATCCTCGCGGGCGCCTGCGCCTCCGCGCCGTCCGCCGCGCCCACCACCGGCACGGGCCCGGCACCCGCGGCCCCGCGCACGGCATCGCCCAACCACCCCGGCTTCGACATCGGCCGCTACCCCGGCGACGACGCGCTGCGGGCGTGGCGCGGCGCCGCGCCGTACGAGTGGGTCGGCTACTACCTCCCCGCGCCGTGCCATCGCGATGCGTCGTGGAGCGGCAAGCGCGCGGCGCTCCAGGCGATGGGCTACGGCTTCGCGGTGATCTACGTGGGCCAGCAGCAGTTCGAGGGCGACACCGCCACCGCTGCCCCGGGCGCGCCGATCATCTGCTCGCGCACTCTCCTGACCGCCGAGCGTGGCCGCACGGACGGCGCGGATGCCATCGCCCGCACGGCGGCGGAGGGATTCCCGCCGGGAACGGCGATCTTCCTGGATGTGGAGCGCGTCTCGACCCTCACCCCGGAGATGTCCGCGTACGTCGGCGCGTGGACGAGCGAGCTGCGCCGCGATGGCCGCTTCCGCCCGGCCATCTACGCCCACCGCGACAACGCCGTGGCGCTGCGCGGGGTTGTGCAGGGAGCGGCAGATGCGCCCGTCCCGTTCTGGGTCGCCGGCGGCCAGGGCTTCGCTCTCGACCGCGCCCCGC
Source organism: Longimicrobium sp. (assembly GCA_036389135.1). Lineage (NCBI taxonomy): Bacteria > Pseudomonadati > Gemmatimonadota > Longimicrobiia > Longimicrobiales > Longimicrobiaceae > Longimicrobium > Longimicrobium sp. The sequence continues at coordinate 100,372 of DASVQP010000040.1, read as the reverse complement.
GCGAGAGCGGCATCGACTTCGCCACCGTCTGGCAGGGCCTCCCCGCCCCGCGCACCTGGGCCGGCGTCACCCTGACCGTCGACGAGAACGTATCCACCACCGCCTCGCCGTCAGCGCCGTAGCTGGCCTCAACTGCAGCAAAGCGGCCCCGGTCTCATGGTAGACCGGGGCCGCGCGCATATACACTCGGGAAGCTCGTCACCCGGCACCGGCTCGCGGTTCGCTCCCGCGCGCCGAAGCACCTCCAGCGCGGCCGGAAGGTCGGCGCGCTCGGCCCGTTCGCGGAAACGACTAAAGCGGCACTGTCCGATAAGGGGATGACGAAATCCCAAAAACGAACGGTTCCACCCCCGCTCCCCGGGCGCCAGGGGGACGTAAACGATTCGCTGGCAAACACCTGAAGGTACTGCGGGCGTATGGCATTGACGGTGCCATGAGAGAGGGGGAGTTGGCGACCTGCCCCTGCCCGTGCCAGCAACTTCAGGGGCTCCCACAGGGGCACAGAGAGAACTACTTCCTGCCTTTCCTCCCTGGCTCTGTGTCTCCGCGTGAGATCGTTGTTCTGTTTTCCTCTGGGCCGCTGCGCTCGATCGCGATTGGTGCCGCGCACTGGACGCCGAGGAGCGCCCGTGAACCTTGACACCCCACCCAGTGCGCGGGTACCATGCACATGTGCTATTTTTTTAGCAGTCCGCGTCGCCCCGCCACGACGCCAGGCGCGGGAGAGCAGCGTCCCCACCACCTGCGTCGGTGAGCGATGAACGATCCTAACGGCCGGATTGGACGGAGAGACGCCCTCACGATGACGCTGGGCGCGAATGCCGGTCTCGCGCTGCGTCCCGGTAACCTCTGGCCCCACGGGGCGGGGTGGGACGACTTCCAGGCCACGAGGCTCGTCACCGATTCGACGAGCGGCAGCCAATGATCCGCAACCGTATTCTCCTCGCCGTCCTCGCGGCGGCGATGCTCCCGGTCTCGGCCCTGGCGCAGTCGCCGCCATCGCTGGTGCCCGCCGGACGCGGACGTCCCGTCGAGGTCGAGCTCCGGAGCGCCGCCCGGGCGGTGGCGCCGGGCGACACGATCGCCGTGGCGATCCGGCTGCGCCCGAACCGGGGGTGGCACACCTACTGGCGTCACGCGGGCGACGTCGGCAGCGCGCCGGTCGTCACCTGGCGCCTGCCGGACGGCTTCACCGCCGCGCCGCTCCGCTGGCCCACGCCGGAACGGATCGAGGCGCCGCCGCTCACCTCGTACGGCTACGAGCGCGAGGTGCACCTGCTGGGCACGGTGCACGTGCCGTCGTCCGCTCGCGTGGGATCGGCCGCGAAGCTCCAGGCAGCCCTCACGTGGGTGGTGTGCGCGGTGGAGTGCGTCGCCGGGGACGTCGACGTCGCGCTCACCGTGCCCGTCGCCGCCAGGACGATCGCCGACGAGCCAGTCGCCCGCGCGTTCGCCGCGGAGGCGGCGCGCATTCCGGCGCGGCGTGACGGCTGGACCTTCCGCGCGGCGGCCGATTCCACCCGCGTGCTGCTGCACGCGTACCCGCCCCAGGAAGCCGCGCTCGCCCCGGGGCGCACCCCGCCGCGCGCGCAGTTCTTCATCGACTCGGCGGGGGTGATCGACCACGCCGCGCAACCCCGGGTTCGCACGGTGCCGGCCGGCCTGGAGCTGCAGATAGGCCGCTCCGCGTTCGCGGCCGGGACGCCATCGCGGATCACGGGGGTGCTGGCGATCGATACCGCCGCCCGGGCGGGCGGCGGGGCGCCCCGCATGGTGCTGGAAGTCGATGCGCCCGTGGTCGCCATGGCGCGGCTCGCCGCCATCGCGCCGCCTGCCTCTGGCGCCGCCGCGGGATGGATGGCGCTGGCCGCCGCCGGGCTGCTGGCGCTGCTCGGCGGCACGCTGCTGAACCTGATGCCATGCGTGCTGCCCGTGCTCTCCATCAAGACGCTGGGGATCGCCGAAGCGGCCGCACACGACTCGCGAACGGCGCGGCGGCACGTGGCGTTGTTCGGGGCCGGCGTGCTGGTGTCGATGTGGGCGCTCGTGGGCGTACTGCTCGCCCTCCGCGCCGCCGGCACGGAAGTCGGATGGGGCTACCAGCTGCAGAATCCCGCTGTGGTCGGCGCACTCGCCCTCGTCATCTTCGCGGCGGGGCTCAACATGTCCGGCGTGTTCGACCTGGTGCCCGTGGGCGGGAGTCTCTCCGCCGCGGCGCACCGGGCGCCCCGCGGCGTGGAAGCCTTCCTGAGCGGCGTGCTCGTCACCGCGCTGGCGACACCATGCTCCGCCCCGTTCCTGGCGGCGGCGGTCGCGTACGCGGTCACGGCGGGGGTGGCCGAGTCGTTCGTGGTGTTCACCGCGCTGGGTCTCGGGCTCATCTGGCCGCTCGCGATGGTAGCCGCGGTGCCGCGCCTGCGCGCCTGGCTGCCCAGGCCAGGCGCGTGGATGGTCACGCTGCGCCAGGTGCTCGCCTTTCCGCTCTTCGCCACTGTCGTGTGGCTTGCCTGGGTGCTCGGCCGGCAGGCCGGGGTGAACGCGCTGGTCGCGCTGCTCGCCGCGTGCACCCTGCTGGCGTTCGGGCTGTGGGCGCTCGGCCGGTTCGGCACCCTGGCGGCGAGCGCGCGCCGCCGACGGTTCGCTCAGGTGCTGGCGATCGCCTCGGCCGCCGGCGCGCTGGCGCTCGTCACGGGTGCACGCGCGCAGGGTGCACCGGCGCCGGGCGCGGCGCGGGCGGGCAGCGAGGGCGCGCTTGCCTGGCGGCCTTACAGCGCGGAGCTGCTGGAGGCGCAGCGCGACAGCGGCCGCATCGTCCTGCTCGATTTCACGGCCGACTGGTGCCTCACGTGCAAGGTCAACGAGCGCGTCGCGCTGGGATCGCAGGCGGTTCGCGGGGCGATCCGCGACCGCGACGTCGCGCTGCTGCGTGCCGACTGGACCACGCGCGACCCCGTCGTGACGCGCGCGCTCGCGGCATTCGGGCGCAACAGCGTGCCGTTCGTCGTCATCTACCCCCGGGCGCGCGATGCGGCGCCCATCGTCATGCCTACACTGCTTACCTCCGGCCTGGTGACCGGCGCCCTGGAGCGCGCCGCGGCGTCACCGTCCCGAGTCCAGGCATCGGCCGCGTTCGCGAGCGGCCGAATCGTACCATCACCCACCCCCGGAGCAACTCCATGACCACGCGCAGATCCCCCAGGGTTCGCATCCTCGCCGGCGCCGCCGGACTCGCCGTACTTGGCGGCGCCGCACTGCTGCTGGCCAGCGGCGCCGCCGCGGGCCCTTCCGCCCCCCTGCCGGACCCCCTTACCCCCGGCGGCCCCGCACCCGCGTTCACGGCGGCCGACACGCGGGGCGGCTCGCACTCGCTCGCCGGCTACCGCGGCAAGTGGGTCGTGCTGGAGTGGTTCAACCATGACTGCCCGTATACCAGGAAGCACTACACCCGGGTGAGCGGTGGCACGGGGAACACGCAGGCGATGCAGCAGGAATACACGAGGCGCGGGGTGGTCTGGCTCTCGATCGTGTCGTCGGCCCGCGGCAAGCAAGGGTACACCACCGCGGTGGAGGCCGACCGCCTGACCCGCGAAAAGGGAGCGGCACCGACCGCCGTGATTCGCGACACGGCGGGCGTGATCGGACGGCTCTACGGCGCCCGCAACACCCCGCAGTTCGCCATCATCGACCCGGCCGGCGTGCTTCGCTACTCCGGCGCGATCGACGACCGGCGGACGTCGAGCGTCAGGGACATCCCGGGAGCCACCAACTACGCCCGCGCCGCGCTGGACGCGGGCCTGGCAGGCCGGCCGATCGCGGTCGCCCAGACACAGCCCTACGGCTGCGACGTGAAGTATTGAGCGCCCGGCGGACGGCGGTCTGTTCGCGGCGGGCCAGCCCCGCCTGGAGTGGCGGCGGCCGCGTCTGGAACATCATCAAGGGAGCTGGCAGATGAAGACGACGAAGGCACTCTTCGCGGCCACGGCGGTGGCGGCCTCCGCGCTGCTCTGGGCGGCGTGCACGCACACCGCGCAGCTCGCCGGCGGCGGTGCGACGATGGACCGCGACGACATCGCGGGGGTGGTGACGGGGGCGAGCGGCCCCGAGGCGGGGGTGTGGGTGATCGCCGAGACCTCCGGCCTGCCGACGAAGCTCGCCAAGATCGTGGTGACCGACGACCAGGGGCGCTACCTCCTGCCCGACCTCCCGCAGGCGAAGTACGACGTCTGGGTGCGTGGGTACGGGCTGGTGGACTCGCCGAAGCAGCGGGCGGAGCCCGGGACGACGCTGAACCTGCGGGCGACCCCCGCGCCCAATCCGCGCGCCGCGGCGGAGTACTACCCGGCCGGGTACTGGTTCTCGCTGATCCGGGTGCCGGCGGAGAGCGAGTTCCCCGGCACCGGGCCGCAGGGGAACGGGATCCACCCGAACATCAGGAGCCAGGCGGAGTACCTCCGCCCGCTGAAGAGCGGCGCCTGCACGGGCTGCCACCAGATGGGGAGCAAGGGCACGCGCGAGCTGCACCCCGCGCTCGGCACCTTTGAGTCTTCCGAGAAGGCGTGGGAGCGGCGGCTGCATGCCGGCCAGGCGGGAGGGGCGATGGTGGGAACGCTGAACTCGATGGGAGCCCCGCGCACGCTGCGGATGTTCGCCGACTGGAGCGACCGGATCGCGGCGGGCGAGGTCCCGCCCGCACCGCCCCGCCCGCAGGGGATCGAGCGGAACGTCGTCATCACCCTGTGGGATTGGGCGGACCCCAGGGTGTACCTGCACGACCTGGTCTCCACCGACCGCCGCAATCCCACCGTCAACGCCGGCGGTCCGCTCTACGCCGTGCTCGAGGCGAGCGCCGACTACATGCCGGTGCTCGACCCGAAGACCCATACGGCGACCCGTATCCCTGTCACGCTCCGCGACTCGAGCGCCGGGCCTGCGTCGCCGCAGCAGGTCGCGGGCCCCTCGCCGTACTGGGGGACCGAGGCGATCTGGACCAGCCGGGCGAACGCGCACAACCCGATGCTCGACGATAAGGCGCGCGTCTGGATCACCTCCAGGGTGCGCGCGCCGGACAACCCGGCATTCTGCAAGGCGGGGTCGAGCCATCCGTCCGCCCGCCTCTTCCCGCTCAACACGGCGGGCCGCCACCTGGCGGTGTACGATCCGCGCACGAAGGAGATGAAGCACGTCTCCACCTGCTTCGGCACGCACCACCTGATGTTCGCCGAGGACACCAGCAACACCCTCTGGACGAGCGGCGGCGGGCCGGTGGTGGGGTGGCTGAACACGAAATTGTGGGACCAGACGGGCGACGAGGAGAGGGCGCAGGGATGGACCGCGCTGATCGTGGACACCAACGGAAACGGCCGCCGCGACGAGTACGTGGAGCCGAACGCGCCCCTGGATCCCACCCGGGACAAGCGCGTTCAACCGGGGCAGTACGGCGGCGGTCCATACGCGCTGGCACCGGCGCCGGACGGAACGGTGTGGGGAACGATGTTCGGCTTCCCCGGCGCGATATTCCGGCTGACTCCCGGCTCCAACCCGCCGCACACCGCGCTCACCGAGGTGTTCGAGGTGCCGTGGAACAACCCGGCCGTCGCCAACCAGGGCTTCTCCCCGCGCGGCGGCGACGTGGACCGCAACGGCGTGTACTGGGCCGCCCTCGCGAGCGGGCACATGGCCAGCTTCGACCGGCGCAAGTGCCGCGGGCCGCTGAACGGCCCCACCGCCACCGGCCAGCACTGTCCGGAGGGGTGGACCTTCTACGCCGAGCCCCTCCCGCAGCTCGGCAACGTCACCAGCCCGGGGAGCGGTGAAGGGAGCTACTACACCTGGGTGGACCAGTTCAACACGCTCGGGCTGGGGGAGAACGTGCCGATCAACACCGGCAACCAGTCCGAGGGGCTCCTCGTCCTCAAGGATGGGAAGTGGGTGGTCCTGCGCGTCCCCTACCCGATGGGGTTCTACACCAAGTGGGTGGACGGCCGCATCGACGACCCGGCCGCCGGCTGGAAGGGCCGCGGTCTCTGGGCCGCCATCAGCACCCGCACCCCCTACCACATGGAAGGCGGCAAGGGGACCACCAGCAAGGCGATCCGGTTCCAGCTCCGGCCGCATCCGCTGGCCAGGTAGGCCGAAGGCGACCGCAACCCGAAGGACGAAGACGGCAACGGTGGCATCGTTGCCGTCTTCGTTCGTGCCGCTCGTCGCCAGAACGATCCGCTCGCCGCCGATTTGCGCCGCCCGCCGGCTGCGTCATCGCATCCCCGTCTCTCGCATGCAACCTTGTGGGTCGAGCTCCAACGCTCGGCACCTTCTCTCCTGCGACCCTTCCCGATGTCGAACGCGCATTCGGATGGAGCCGCCCACCACGTAAGGCCGGAGGTCACGCCGTGCTGAGCCTCCAGCACGTCGGCCACGTCTACGCCGACGGCACCCGCGCCCTCGAGGGCGTGACGCTTTCCATCCCGCGCGCCATGTACGGGCTGCTCGGGCCGAATGGCGCCGGCAAGTCGACGCTGATGCGGATGATCGCCACGCTGCAGACCCCGACGGAGGGGACGATCCGCTTCGGCGACATCGACGTCGTCGCTGAGCCCGAGCGGCTGCGGCGCACCCTGGGCTACCTGCCGCAGGACTTCGGCGTCTACCCGCGCATCTCCGCGGAAGGCATGCTCGACCACATGGCGGTGCTCAAAGGCATCGCCTCGAAGGCGGACCGCGGCGCGAGCGTCGAGACGCTCCTCCAGCAGACCAACTCTGGAGCGTCCGGAAGATGGCGCTCGCCGGATTCTCGGGCGGCATGCGCCAGCGGTTCGGCATCGCGCAGGCACTGATCGGGAACCCCGGGCTGATCATCGTGGACGAGCCCACCGCCGGTCTCGATCCGGAGGAGCGGAACCGGTTCCTGAACCTCCTCGCCGAGATCGGCGAGAACGTGGTCGTGATCCTCTCCACGACGGCTTCGCGGCGGCCGACGCGGGCCTGGAGGACGTCTACTTCTCCACGCTGGTGCGCGGCCTGAGGCACTCCGGGCGGCCTCCTGAAGAACGCGGCGTACGCGACGCTGCGGAACTACGTGATGCTCTCGGTCCTGTTCATGTTCGTGACGACGTCGTTCGTCGCCAACGCCGTCCTCCGCGACGGCGAGACCGGGTACGGCCCGATCATCCGCTGTCGCTCCTCCGCTGGACTCCGCCTCCCCTTTCACCGGAGGCGCCAAGTTCGCATCGAACTTGCACCGGCCACTCAATGAGTTTGCATCAGCCGCGCCTGACGCGCCTGCTTGTCGCGGCAAGGACCCTCTGTCTCGAACGAGGCGGCCGAGCGCGCACGCGACCATACCACCGGCGAACCCCACCACCGCCCGAGCATGCCCGGACACGAACAACCCTCCGTGCCTCTTCTGGAACCGAACTCGATATACCTTCCTGACCTGCACGAGCACCGCGTCCAACGCCTGTCCCCGATGGATGCGGGTGCCCTCCAGCTGCTTTACGAGCGTTGCAGCGATTATCACGAGGAGCACGAGGGCATCCCCACTCGTCCCACCGCCGCCGCTGAGGAGCTCGCCGCGCTGCCGCCGGGGAAGGCGCCCGCGGACAAGTTCTCGTTCGGCATCTATTCACCTGACGATGAGATGGTCGGGTACCTAGACATGGTGCGAGACTTTCCGTCTGCGGGCGAGTGGCAGATTGGCCTTCTCATGCTCGATCCCGCCGTGCGAGGCGCGGGGTTAGGGGCGCGCATCTTCCGGGCGGCGGCGGTCTGGGTTAGGGAGCAGGGCGGATGCACGATGTCTCTCGGTGTGCTGGAGCACGCGGCCGGTGCCGAGCGGTTCTGGCGCCGGATGGGTCTCAAGGAGGTGGCGCGGCAGCCGTATGCCTCGGAAACCGGCCGCAAGCAATCCCAGATCATCTTCATGCGTCGTGGTCTGGCTGATCTCCAATGAATGACACGGGGCACCACTTTGGGGATCGGCGGGCCCGTTCGTCCTTCACATAGCCCGCCAGCTCATCCGCCTTCCACCGTTCAGCGGGTGTCCACCGGGAGGGTGATCGTACCGATGCCGACACCAGCTTCAGGTCGCCGCGGGTGACGCTCGCGTAGGCCCCGCGCTCATTACTCCACACCCGCACCGGCCAATCACACCCGGCACGGCGTAACACCCGGTGGGCGGCACGGGAGAGAGGAAGGGGCCCACTCGGTCGCGGTCGGTTGCGGCGCTCAGCGCCACCCCCCGAATTCCGCTCAAGGATTCACTTCTGGGGCTTCGCAGGATTTAGGGGACTGCGCGAAGGCGCGGAGTTCCGGATCCAAGGCGTGCTTGGCAGCCCGGTACCAGAGCCGGTCCATAGTTTTCCTCTTGGGCCATCGTGACGGGTCCTGCCGGGGGAGCGCTTCTCCTCAGCTCACCGCGGTCGCGCGCCTTCTTTGGGCATGAGGTAGCGCACGGCTGGATGCACCCTACCGGATGGGGGCGACACTACTTGTCCGAAAGCTGGGCAACTTTCGACGAAGCGCGCATCACCCCATCCCATGACTCAGGCTCGAAGGGCAGAGTTGCGGGGCCGACCCGCCGCCGCTCCGCTCCACTTTTCTGTGTGGCTCTGTGGCTCCGTCGGCTGTTGTTGACTGCCGACACCAGTTGTGTGTAAACTGGTGTCGATAGCCGACACTCGATACAAAGGGGCGCACGTGGGGGGATCTAGAGACTCACTATACGGAACGCTGGACCTGCTCATCCTCAAGGCGCTGTCGCTGGAGCCGATGCACGGCTGGGCGGTTGCGCAGCGGCTGGAGCAGCTGTCCCACGACGCGTTGCGGGTCGGGCAGGGCTCACTCTACCCCGCGCTGCAGCGGCTGGAGGAAAGGGGGTGCGTGGAGAGCGAGTGGAAGGCAACCGAGCAGAACCGGCGCGCCAAGTACTACGCCCTCACTCCCACGGGCCGCCGCGCGCTGGGCGACGAGGCGGAGATCTGGCGCGACTACGTGAGCATGGTGGAATCCATTCTCCGGACCACCTGAGAGCCCTCATGCGCTGGACGGAACGCTGGAGGAAGCGGCTGCGTGTGCTGGCCCGCCGGGACGCGGTAGAGCGTGAACTTGACGAGGAGCTCGCCTTCCATCTGGAGATGGAGACGCAGAAGAACCTGCGTGCCGGCCTGCCCCCACCTGAGGCGCGGCGGCAAGCGGCGCTCGCCTTTGGTGCGGTGGAGAAGTACAAGGAGGAGGTGCGTGACGCCCGCACCTTCGGGTGGGTGAGCGGCGCGTCGCTAGACTTCAAGCTGGGCACCCGCTTGCTGGTGCGCTACCCGGGGCTCAACCTTGCGGGCGGACTCGCGCTGGCCTTTGCCATGGCGATGTCGGCGGCCATCTTCGAAGGCGTCACGCAGACGCTGCACCCCCGCATTCCGCTGCACGAGGGTGACCGCCTGGTGGCCATCATCACCACCAACCTGGCGGAGCGCAGGATTGAGGACCAAGTGGCGTCCGACCTGGAGGTGTGGCGCCGCGACCTGCGTTCCGTGCGGGAGTTGGGCGCGTACGCCCTTGCGCGCCGCAACCTGATCATCCCCGGCGGGAGCGGCGAGCCGGTGGCGATGGCCGAGATCTCGGCGGCCGGCCTGCGCACCACACGCGTCCCCCCGCTGCTGGGGCGCACCCTGCGCGATGAGGATGAGCGCCCCGGCGCCACCGCGGTGGCTGTAATTGGGCACCGGCTGTGGCGCGCCCGCTTCGTTGGCGACCCGCGGGTCGTGGGGCGCGTCGTGCAGCTGAACGGCATGCCGCACGTCGTGGTTGGGGTGATGCCGGAAGATTTCTCCTTTCCGACCACGCAGCAGCTGTGGGTACCGCTGCGCCGGGATGCGGTCCCGTCCCTGGGTGGGGGACCACGGCTAGGCGTATTTGGCCGATTGGCGCCAGGTGTTTCCATCAAGCAGGCGCAGGCGGAGCTGGCCGCACTGTCACACCGCGGGGCGGCCGACGGGCCGGATATGCAACGGCAGCTGCGTTCGCGGGTGATCTCGTTCCCCGACCTCGTGTTCGAGGGGCAGCGCACCGCGGTCCAGATGCAGAGCTACGCCACCAACGCGGCCGTGCTGGCCTTCCTCCTCCTGGTGTGCGCCAACGTGGCCACGCTGGTGTTCGCGCGCACGGCGGCGCGAGAGAAAGAGCTGGTGGTGCGCACGGCGCTGGGAGCCACCCGGCGGCGCATCGTGCTGCAGCTTTTCGCCGAGTCACTGGTGCTGGCCGCGGTCGCGGGCGTCGTAGGGATGGCGGCCGCGGCCGTGGGGCTGCCCTGGGCGATGGCTGTGTTCGAGGCGCAGATGGGGGAACTCCCCTTCTGGTTCCATGACACGCTCTCCCCGCGCACCATTCTCTACACCGCGTTCCTGGCCGTGCTGGCGGCGGCCGTGGCTGGAGTGGTGCCGGCGCTCAAGATGACAGGGCGCAGCGGCGAGGCACGCCTGCGCCAGGCCGTGGTCGGTGGAAGCAGCGTCCGCTTCGGGCGACTCTGGACCGGGATCATCGTCACCCAGGTGGCGCTCGCGGCGTTCGCTGCCCCCTTGATCGGTGATGCCGTACTCGACATCCGCGAGCTTGCCGGGGCCGAGCTGGGAGTGGCCGCGGGGGAGTTCCTCGCTGCCCGCGCAACGCCTGAAGGGGAGGACCTGCAAGCAGGCGCGCGGATCCATGCCACCCTCGCCGAGTTGGAACGCCGGCTGGAGGCGGACCCCGCCGTCGCCGGCGTCACCATGGCGGAGCAGCTTCCCGGGACCTATCACCCGCGCAACTGGGTGGAGGTGGAGGGGCTCCCCACCCCCGGTGACGAGGCCGGGAACCGAGCGCAGGTGGTGGCTGTGGCACCCGACTTCTTCACCACCCTGGGCGCCCGCATTGCGCTGGGCCGCGGCTTCATGCCGGGGGACCGGGACGCGCGGGCCGTGGTGGTCAACGAGGACTTCGTGCGGGAGCTCGCCCAAGGCCGCAGCCCGGTGGGGCTGCGGCTGCGGTACCGGGAGGAGGAGGAGGCTACCCCTGGCCCCTGGTATGAGGTCGTGGGCGTGGTGCGCCAGATCGGGATGACGCTGGACCCCGACCTGCCGCATGCCGCGGGCATCTACCACTCCCTCGCCCGCGATGCCGCGGCCGTTCACCTGGCTGTGCGCTTGCGCGGCGACCCGGCGGAGTTCGCGCCGCGGCTGCGTACCCTGACGACGGCCGTGGACCCGACGCTGCAGCTGGACGCCGTGCGCCCCTTGGAGTCGGTGCGCGATCAGGAGCTGCGCGCCTACCGCTTCTGGGGCGGCCTGGCGCTGGGCGGGCTGGGTGTGGTGCTCCTGCTGACCTCGCTAGGCATCTACTCGGTAATGGCGTTCACCGTGTCCCGCCGCACCCGCGAAATCGGCATCCGCGTAGCGCTGGGCGCGCGCCGGCGGCGCCTGCTGGCCTCCATCCTCGCACGCGCCTTCGGGCAGGTGGGGATGGGGATCGCACTGGGCATTCTCCTCCTGCTGCCGGCTGCCGGCGGCATCGGGTCGATCAAGTTCGCGGGGCTTCTGACGGGTAGCGCGCTACTGGTGATTGGGGCCTCCGTGGTCGCCTGCATCGTTCCCGCGCGCCAGGCGCTGGCCGTGCAGCCCACCGAAGCGATGCGCGCGGATGTTTGATGAGGGATATCCTCTCGTGAGGTGCAACGAAGTCAATACAGATGTATTCCCAAATGCCCTTTAGTAGAACCTGCGCAAAGGAAACCAGGTCATGATCGTACCCACTCTAGCTCACAACAGACCCACTGCTCCCGGCCGCGCCAGGATCTCGATGACTCTTCTCCGAACCGCGGGGCTCGCGCTCGGGCTGACAACTCTCTCGACAGCCCTGGGCGCGCAGGACACTACCGCCGGCGCTGCAAAGCGTTCAATGTCGTTCGTCGACATGTACACGATGCGCACCGCGGCAAACCCGTCGGTCAGCCCGGACCGGAAGTGGATGGCCTACCAATACACCACCCCGAATTGGCTGACCGCAAGAGGTTTCAGCGACATCTATGTTGCCTCACTTGAGCGCGGCGTGTCGTCTACACGACGCGTTACGTTCACCGATGACCAGCAGGAGGCGCGTCCGCGGTGGACGCCCGACGGCCAGTGGATCGTGTATGCGTCCAACCCGGGTGGGTCGAGCCAGCTTTATATAACTCGCCCGGACAGCACAGCACCCCGGCAAATTACGGCATCGCCAACGTCGGTAGGTGTGTTCGAGTTTAGCCCCGACGGGCAGTGGCTTGTGTACCGCACAGGACGTTCGGCGATCGGCCAACAGCTCCATGCGCTTCCCGTCGCAGACATCGTCGCCGGTCGCGCGGTCGTGGCGCAGCAGCTCACACAGCACCCCACTGGGATCGGGGAGTGGGAGTTCTCCCCTGATTCGAAGCGGATCTACTTCACGACTACGGCGCTCCCTGTCGCAGATGAGCGCGCGCGTCGTGAGAAGGGCTTCACCGCGGAGATTCGGCACACCCTGGCACCAGCGTCGCACCTCCTCGCGTTCGACGTAGCCTCACGCACGACGGTGCGCCTCGACTCTGGCGCCTCGCGCAGCGTCGTCGACTTCACGTTGTCCAAAAACGGCCGCTGGATCGGTTATCGCACCTTGCCGAATGACCGGTACCGGCGGACCGGCGATCTGGATCAGCTGCTCCACATGGATCTGCACCTTCTGGAGACGGCGACAGGAAGAGTCGAACGGCTGACGAACAACCAGGACGCGCAGGAGAGCCCCGTGAGCTTCTCCCCCAACGGTGATTGGCTCGCCTACACCGCCTCCGATGACACGACCAGGTTCACTGTCACCAACTCCCGCGTATACCTGCGCCGTACAGCCGCGGCCGCCGGTTCCAAGCGGAAGTTAGGAACCGCCTTCGACGGCGACGTGCGCACCGGGTTCTGGTCGGAGGACGGACGTAAGATCTACTTCAGCACTGGGCACGGCGCCACAACGCAGCTCTTCGCCCTCGGGATTGAGGATGGGCGCGTACGGCAGCTCTCGCACGTGAAAGGCACCGTCGGCGCGACACCGATTGAAGGCTCGTCGAAGGTGATGGTCCAGTACTCAGATCCCCTCACGCCGCCGACGATGTACGTCGTGTCGTCGATCGAGCGCCTGGGCAACCGCGCTACCTGGCTCCAGCTCACCAACACGAACCCGCAGCTCGCCACTACCGCCCTGGGCGAGACGGAGGAGATCACATGGACTTCACGCGATGGTACGCGCGTCGGTGGCGTCCTTGTGAAACCGGTGGGCTACCAGCCCGGCCGGCTCTACCCTTTGATCGTCATGCTGCACGGCGGCCCGCACTCGGCTGAGGTGATGCAATTCAACGGCGACGACAATGACGCGCCGCAGGTGTACGCCGGCGTGGGATACGTCGTGTTTGCCCCCAACTATCGAGGCTCCAGCAACTACGGCGAGCGCTTCAAGGCGGGGCTGGTCGGCGACTACTTCGGGAAATCGTTCGCCGACGTGATGTCGGGTGTCGACTTCTTGATCCAACAGGGGCTCGTCGACTCCACAAAGATGGGCGTGCTCGGCCACAGCGCTGGTGGCAGTCTCACGCACTGGATCGTGACGCAGACCAACCGGTTCAAGGCGGCGAGCGCGGGTGCCGGTGTGTCGAACTGGTTCTCGATGTACGCGGGCAGCGACTACAAGCGTCCGCGCTTGGCCTGGTTTAACGGACGCCTGCCATGGGAGGACCCGGCCATGTACTGGGCGCAGTCGCCGGTCCGCTATGCGAACGTGGTGAAGACGCCGACCTTCCTCTATGGCACGCAAGACGACCCACGAGTACCGATAGGCCAACAGATCGAGATGTATACCGCCCTCCAGTCGCTGGGTGTGGCGACGGAGTTGTTCATCTACCCGGGTGACCAGCACGGCACACCGGGTGTCCGCAATCGCCTAGCCAACAGCATGGCGCAACTGATGTGGATGGACTTCTACGTTCGTGGCATCGGCCGGAAATTCTCCTGGCGCGACGTACTGCGCACGCTCGACGCCCCGGCGACCGCTGCGGTAACGCGGTGACTGCCCGAGGCGCTGCAACGCTCGTGCATCGGAAAGCACAAGTATGGAAGGGGAGGGCTGGTCACCCGGAGCGCGCACTGGGAGAACTTCCCACTTAGCGGCAACCGGCGCCGCTACAGGGCTGCCATGTTACGTTCAGCTGGTCATGTGGGCCTGCCTGCTGGCTCTGCTCCCCGCCCTGATCCCGTGGTCGCGAGCGGTGCGGCGCGCCTTGGAGCATCGCCTCGTCGTGAGGAGCACCGCGCCAGCCGCCGCGGCCTCGCCGCGCTTTACGGCGGAGGCCCCACGGATCACTTCCTCGCTCTCGATCCTGGACGAGGTCGATCTTGCCCGCGGCGGCCTCGCGATGATCTTCCTTCCTTTGTTAGAGAAGGGTCGCTGGTGCCGCCCCGTGACTCAGCGACGGACTGCTTCCTTCCTCTCCAGGTCACTTTGCGAGTTCCCAACATGAGACCTGTTGCCGTCGTGTTGATCTGCCTCACATCGGCATGTACTTCGGTCCTGCCTTTCACGCGACGCGTGCCCCTGCTTGAGAGGCAGGTTTCGCGCACCGCGGACGAGCCATTGCTCCGCGCTTGTCGTGAGTTCTACCGGGCGCGCGGCCGCCCCGGGCCTGAACAGCTCACTGGACCGCGGATCGATGACGCGCGCGAGCACCTCCGCCGCGCAGAAGCATTCGGCTTCTCCGGTGGCCTTGGCATCGTCCAGGACGGCCGTGTCGTCGTCGCTGAGGGATTCGGGAGAGCAGATCGCGGTCGCAACGTCGAAATGTCCTCCACTACGGTGTTCGACATCGGCTCCGTCGCCAAGCAGTTCACCGCCGCGGCGATCCTCGAGCTCGAGGCGCTGGGGAAGTTGCGGACGACCGATTCGATCTCCAGGTTCTTTCCTGAGGTGCCCCCCGACAAACACGGGATCACGATCCACCACCTGCTGACGTCCACTGCGGGCTTTCCGCACGACGTCGGCCACCGGCTGGAGAAGCTGTCTCGCGACGACGCCATCCGTCGCGTTCTTTCCGCGAAACTGCTCTTTCCTCCGGGCGAGCGACACTCGTACTCCAACGCGGGCTACGCGCTCGCCGCTGCCATCGTGGAGATCGCGTCGGGAGAGACGTACGAGGGGTTCCTCCTGCGCCACCTGTGGAAGCCCATGGGCCTCCAGCGGACCGGAGCGGTGCTGAGTGGGTTGCCAGCGCTGCCCAAGGCGGAGGCATACACGGTCGACGGGGTCGTGCAGGGCGCGCAACGACCGGAGCGTTGGCTCGCCGACGGCGTGACCTGGCTGGCGCGAGGTAGTGGGTACACCTGGTCGACGATCGATGACCTCGCCAGATGGGGAGAGGCGCTCCGAAGTGGGAGGGTGCTCCCAGACGCCCAGCGATCGAAGTTGTTCTGGCCGCACGTATCGGAGGGCTTGAGCCAGCCTTCGTACTACGCGTACGGGTGGAGCCTGACCCCCGCGGCCGATGGCTCGTGCCTCGTCTCCCACGACGGGAGTAGCGGACTGCACTTCACGCTGCTCGGCTTTGCTCCCGAACGGCAAACTGCGTACGTCGTCTTTACGTCGCAGATGGATGGCTACTGGGGAGAGGGCTTCGCCAATCAGGTGCCGGCGATCCTCTTTGGACGTGATACGAGCAGCCTGCCCGCGGTGGGGAGCAATGTCCGCGTTCCCTTCTCGGAACTTACGGGGCGCTACGCCCTGCCCACGGGCGAGACATTGAGCGTCGCACGGCAAGGGGATCGTCTGCTGGTGCCGATGCGTGGAGCTGCCACACAGCGCGTCTTCAGTCTCCTCCCCGCAACACGCGAAGCGAGCACTCCGTCCACGGCTCGCGATCGGTCAATCGCTACCGCGATGGCCGATATCCGGCAGGGTAACTTCGATTCCCTGCTGTCGCGCGTGCGACTCCCCGCGAGCACGTCGCCGCAGCGAGAGCGTCGATTCTGGGAGAACATCCGCGTGGATTGGGAACGAACCTTCGGGCGCATGATCGACTTCTCGACCCTCAAGCAGGTAGACGAGCGCGGCATTCCTCGTTCGCTCGTGTTCGTGCGATTCGAGCGGGGAGAGAGGCTGCTCCTCTTTACGCACTACGATGACGGGAAGCTCTACATCGACGCGACGGTGCCGATGCTGGAGACCTTCCTCGCCTCCGTCGCCGAGCGTGAATTCGTCACGTACCACCCGCGCACGAAGCACTCCGTCCGCGTGCGCTTCGAAACCGCCGGGCCAGATCGCTACATGATCGTCCAGAATGGCCCCGAGACCTTCCGGGCGAAGCGACTACCCTGATCGACGTCGTAGTAGGCGCGAGCGTCGCGGTAGTGCCGGTCGTTCCGGGTGAAGATCGGCGCTTCGCTCTTTCCGGGGGTCATCGCAACATCCGTGGCGGGGTGGCTGATCCGCCCGAGGTAGGGCCTGAACGAGCCCTGCGGGAGGGGTTCTGTCCCAACCCACGCCCCAATAGCCGGGGGGCGGGACCGCGGCGGCGACCACGCGCGATGGTCCCAACCTGAAGCTCTGGTTGCACTTGCAAGCGCCGGGCAGAGGGCCGGAATTACAACGGCCCCGGTCCAGAGCGGACCAGGGCCGTTGTCGCATCCCGTGAGGTACGTGTGGGGGGCCGGCGGGGTGAGACTGCGGAATCCGAGGAGGTGGGGCGTGGGGCGGGAAGCGGGATGCGTCGGGGTGGATCAGGGACGCGAGAAGCGGATGGACACGCCGTTGCCCAGGCCGATGGCGCCGCTGAACTGCGAGCCGTTGTCCGGCGCGCGGTTGCCGGCGCCGTCCGTGGTGCCGCTGGGGGAGACGATGCGCACCTTGTCCGCCGACGCCTCGATGTTGCCGTAGTCGTCGTCCATGTAGAACGTGCCGTCCGCGGTGAAGCGCGCTTCGTAGTTGTCCAGCCTGCGCAGGACGGCGCTCACGTAGCCCTTCAGCTCGCCGTAGCTGCTCCAGCGCCCGCCGTACAGGTGGATGTTGCACTCGCCGCTCTCGTGGCGGCCGTTGGCCTCGCGGCCCCGGCGCATCTCGGCGGTGACCTCGCGGATGGCGCGGCTCACCCAGGGATCGCGGCAGGGGCCGTTCTGCGCGGCGGCGGGGGCGGCCGCGGCGAGCGCGGCGACGGCGACTGCGGAGGCGAAGATCGTGTGACGGATGCTCTGCATGGTCTCGCTGGTCGTGTGCTGGAGGGGATCTGCCGTGAACCTGCGCAACACTATACATTTCCGCCGTCACCGCCCCGTGATCTGGGCGTGATTCCCCGGTATCGCTCGGTTTTTCCCATCCCGACGGCATGATCCGAATTCGTACCCTGGGCTCGCTCGACCTCCGCTCGGCGGAGGATGGCGAGCTTCGGCAGGTGCTCGCCCAGCCCAAGCGGTTCGCCCTGCTCGTGTACCTGGTGGTGGCCGGGCGCGGCTCCTTTCACCGCCGCGACACCCTCTTCACCCTCTTCTGGCCGGAGTCGGACGCGGAGCGCGCGCGCAGCTCGCTGAGGACCGGCCTCCACTTTCTTCGCCGCGCGCTGGGCCCAGGGGTGATCGCGGGGCGCGGAACCGAGGAGGTCGGCATCGCGCCGGGGGCGGTGTGGTGCGACGCGCTCGCCTTCGAGGAGGAGCTGGACGCAGGCCGCGCCGCCGAGGCGCTGGAGCTGTACCGGGGGCCCTTGCTGGCCGGCTTCAACCTGGCCGGGATGGCGGATTGGGAGCGCTGGCTGAGCGGCGAGCGCGAGCGGCTGCGGCGCCGCGCCGTGGAGGCCGCCGAGTCGCTGGCCGCGCGCGCGGAGGAGGAGGGGGATGCGCCCGCCGTGTTGCGGTGGTCGCGCCGTGCGGCCGCGCTGGACCCGGACGACGAGGGCTCGCTGCGCCGCCTGATGCAGCGCCTGGCCGCGCACGGCGACCGGGCGGGGGCCATCTACGCCTACGAGGAGTTCTCGAAACGCCTGCGTGCGGACTACGAAGCCGAGCCGTCGCGCCAGACGCGCGCCCTCGCCGACGACATCCGCCGCGGCGCCGCCGATCCCGAGCCGCCCGCGCGCCCGGTTCCCGCGCCGCGTGTCGAGCCCGCGCCCGCGTCCGTCGCGGAGCGCGCGCCGTCCGCCGAGCCTGCGCCTGCTCTGGCGGCTGAGATCGCGCCCGCCGCGGATGCGGCGCCGCCGCCGATCACGAACCACATTCCGGCGCGTCCGCGAACCCGGCGGCGGTGGATGGCGGCGCTGGTGGCGGTCGTTCTCTGCGCGGCGATGGCCGGCATCTGGCGCTCCCGCGAACCGGCGGCGCGGACCGCGACAGGCGCGGCGCCCGAGGAGCTCGTGGCGGTCCTCCCCTTTGCGGTGTACGGGCGGGGGGAGATGGCGTACCTGCGGGAGGGGATGGTGGACCTCCTCTCCACCAAGCTGGACGGCGCGGGCGACCTGCGCAGCGTGGATGCGCGCGCGCTCCTCGCATCGCTGGGCTCGGTCGCCGCCGGGCCGGGCGCGGGCGGGGATGCGGCAGCGAAGGTGGGCGCGAAGCTGTTCGTGATGGGGAGCGTGGTGGAGGCGGGGCCGCACCTCCAGCTCCGCGCCGCCCTCTATCGCCAGACCCCGGACGGACCCTTGCCGCAGTCCGACGCGGCGGTGGAGGGAGCGCGCGACTCGCTGCCCCGTCTGGTGGACCGGCTGGTCGCGCAATTGCTGGCCGGGCGCCTCAGCGGGCCACGCGCGCGGCTCCAGCGTACGGCGGTGCTCACCACGCCCTCCGTACCCGCGCTCAAGGCGTACCTGCAGGGGGAGAGCGCCCTGCGCGCCGGCCATTACGATGCGGCCAAGGCGGCCCTCCAGCGCGCGGTGGAGGAGGACACCACCTTTGCCCTCGCCTGGTACCGCCTCTCGGTGGCGGTCGCGGGCTCCGGGGAGCGCACCGGAGCGGCCGCCCGGCAGGCGGTGCGCTACGCCGGACGGCTGGAGCCGCACGACCGGCTCCTCCTGCAGGCGTGGCTCGCGTCGTGGGAGTTCCGCTACGCGGACGCGGAGCGGATGTATCGCCAGGCCGTCGCCGCACGCCCGGACGACGTGGAGGCGTGGAGCCAGCTTGCCCACGTGCTCTTCCACGGCGCCGCGCCGCGCGGCCACTCCACCGCCGAGTCGCGCCCGGCGTGGCAGCGTGTCCTGGCGCTGGAGCCGGACAACGTGGACGCCATGGGCTACCTGGCCCGCATCGCCATGGCGGAGCGGCGGCTGGAGGATGCGGACACCCTGCTGGCCCGCGCCCTGGCGCTGAATCCCGAAGGCGACCGCGCGCTGGTGTGGCGGGGCTACCGCGGCATCCTGCTGGACGACCGCGCGGCGCTGGATGCGGCAGTGGCGGGGATGCGCCGCGTGAGCGACCTTGCGGCGTGGGTGATCGCGTGGCGGATGGTGGAGGACACGCGCGACCCGCTCCGCGCCCGGCCGATGGTGGAGACGCTCCTCGATCCCGTGCGCCCGGCCCGCATCCGCGCCAGCGGCCGCGTGCTCCTGGCGCACACCGAAGTCGCGCGCGGCCGTTGGCGAGCGGCCCGCGCCCAGCTCGACTCCGCGGCCGAGCTGGACCCCGCGATGGCGATGCAGGCGCGCACCCTTTTCGCCGTCCTCCCCTTCGTCCCCGTGGAGCGGACGGAGGTGGAGCGTGTGAGGGCCGCGCTTCTCACCCGGAGCGCGGGGATTGCGGATGCGCCGCCGGGAGTCGAGCCGCAGGGGGCGTCCACGCCGTACACGGAGCTCCAGCTGCACGCGCTGGGGCTGCTGGAGGCGCGGCGCGGCGACCTCTCGGCGGCTCTGGAGTATGCGCGTCGGCTGGATGGCTTCGACCCGCCCACGGCCGGGATGCGCATTCGCGGGCCGCTGCTGGCGGATGGAGTGCGGGCGCACGTGGCGTGGCTGGGCGGGAAGCCGGCGGAGGGGCTGGCGGTGATCGACAGCGCATGGCAGGAGGTCGATCGCAAGCCCGAGGTCTTCCCGTACCTCCTGGACTCCGGGCACCCGCGCTTCCTTCGCGCCGAGCTGCTGCGCATGGCGGGGCGGCACCGCGAGGCGCTGGCGTGGTACGGATCGGTGACGGAGCACTTCGACAAGAGCATCGTGTACGCGGCCCCGGTGCACCTGCGCACCGCCGAGATCCTGGACCGCCTGGGCCGCCCCGCCGAAGCCGCCGCGCACTACCGGCGCTTCGTGGAGCTGTGGCGGGAGTGTGACCCCGTGCTGCGCCCGCGAGTGGAGCGGGCGCGCCGACGACTTCAACAATTGCAGCCATGACCATCCCGATCCGCGCCCTCGCGGCGCCTCTCCTCGTCGCGGCCGTGCAGGCCGTGTACGCCCCCGCCGCCGCCCAGACGACCGCGCCCGTGCGCCGCGATTCCGCCTTCGACCTGAGCGTGCGCAACATCATGCGCGGCGAGGGGCTGGTGGGCCGCTCGCCAGACGAGGTACGGTGGTCGGAGGACTCGCGCACCGTCTACTTCCGCTGGCGCGGCCCGGAGTCGCGCGACACCACCACGCACGTCTTCCGCGTTCGCGCGGCGGGCGGCGCGCCGGAGATGGTGCCGGACAGCCTGGCGTACCGCGTCGCCCCCGCGCAGCAAGGCGACTGGAACCCGGAGCGCACCCGCCGGGCGTCGGAGCGCGGCGGCGACATCTTCGTGGTGGACGCCACCGGCCGCGAGCACCGCATCACCGACACGCCCCAGCGCGAGCGGTCGCCGCACCTCTCGGCGGACGGGCGCATGGTCTACTTCCTCCAGGGCAACAATGTCTTCGCCATGGAGGTGGATGGCGGATTCCTGCGCCAGATCACCGACCTGCGCATGGAGGCCGCGCCCGCCCGCGACACGGCCCGGGGCCAGCGCCGCTTCCTGGAGAACCAGCAGCGCGAGCTCCTGGATGCCGTGCGCGACCGCCGCGAGGAGCGCCTCCACCGCGCCCGCCTGGACTCGCTTCGCGCCAGCGTCCCGCCCGTCTATCTGGGCAAGGACGTCACGCTGCAGGGCGCCGAGGTGTCGCCGTCCGGCCGCTATCTTCTGCTGACCACCAACACGCGGGTCGATGGGCAGAAGACCACTATCGTCCCCAACTACGTCACGGAAAGCGGCTTCACCGAGGACATCTCCTCCCGCACCAAGGTTGGCGACGCGCAGGCGGGTGGCCGCGTGGGCATCCTGGAGCTGGCGACGGGCAAGGTGTCGTGGGTGGAGGCGGAGAAGGAGCGCCGCCCGTCCATCGCCGCGCTGGGGTGGGCGCCGCGGGCGGACCGGGCGCTCCTCATGTCGGTACCCGAGAACTTCAAGGATCGCTGGATCTACGTGGCGACGCCCGATGCGCGCACCACGCTCATCGAGCACCTGCACAACGACGCCTGGGTGGGCGGACCCGCCTTCTTCTCCGGCGGCTGGACGGGCGACGACCGCGTCTGGTTCATCTCGGAGAAGACGGGCTACTCGCACCTCTACACCGCCCCCGCCACCGGCGGCGCCATCACCGCGCTGACGCAGGGCAACTGGGAGGTGACGGAGGTGCAGCCCTCGGCGGACGGGCGCCGCTTCCACATCACGACCAGCGAGACGCACCCCGGCGAGCGCAACCTGTACGCGGTGGGCATCGACGGCGGCCCGCGCAGCCGCCTTACGTCGCTGGATGGATGGATGGACGCCCGCGTGTCACCGGACGGACGCTGGGCCGCCCTACTCCACTCCGTCGCCGACGCGCCGGCGGAGCTGTACCTGATGCCCGTGGGCCGCGGCGCCGCGCCCCGCCGCGTGACGACCTCGACCACGGCGGAGTTCCGGCGCGGGCCCTGGATCAAGCCCGAAGTGGTGACCTTCCGCGCGCAGGACGGGGCCATGGTGTACGCGCGCATCTACCGTCCGCGCGACCTGGGCGCCGCATCCAACGGTGCGGGCGTCCTCTTCGTGCACGGCGCGGGGTACCTCCAGAACGCGCACCGCGGATGGAGCACGTACTACCGCGAGTACATGTTCAACCACCTGCTCGCATCGCGCGGGTACACGGTGATGGACGTGGACTACCGTGGCTCGGCGGGGTACGGCGGCGCGTGGCGCACGGGGATCTACCGCCACATGGGCGGCAAGGACCTCTCCGACCACGTGGACGCCGCGCGCTGGATGGTGGCGAACGAGGGCGTGGACTCCAAGCGCGTGGGCCTCTACGGCGGATCGTACGGCGGCTTCATCACGCTGATGGGGCTGTTCACGGAGCCGGACGTCTTCCGCTCCGGCGCCGCGCTGCGCTCCGTGACGGACTGGGCGCACTACAACCATCCGTACACCGCGCGCATCCTCAACCAGCCGCAGGACGACACCCTGGCGTACCGCCGCTCGTCGCCCATCTACTTCGCCGAAGGTCTGCGCGGCGACCTGCTGATGGCGCACGGGATGGTGGACACCAACGTGCACTTCCAGGACATCGTGCGCCTCAGCCAGCGCCTGATCGAGCTGGGGAAGACGAACTGGGAGCTGGCCGTGTACCCGGTGGAGGACCACGCCTTCACCCGCCCCGAGTCGTGGGCCGACGAGTACCGGCGCATATACGAGCTGTTCGAGCGGACGTTGAGGTGAGGGGCTGAACCGCGCCCTGCCGCGACTGTCCCTGGTCCCGGGCACTTTCGGCCCGGACCTTGCCCATTCACCACGTGGCGGAGCAGTCCGTGGGATAGCAAGCTTCGTAAGCGTTTGTCTGTTATACGGTTCGGCACGTGCGTTGCATTTGAGGAGCGACACGGGGGACAGGTCAGCATGCAGGCGGAGCGACGGAGGGCCGGCGCGCCGCAGACACCCAGGAGGGACCCATGAACCGCATCGACCGTGAGCTTTCCGACGCGCTTCCGCAGCCCAAGGGCCCATTCACGGACGCCGAAGCGCTGGAGCTCCTGATGGCGTACCGAAAGGATCCCTCCAACGTCCCCTGCCCCATGTGCGGCCCTGGGAACATCGAGGTCCTCGCCTTCATCGAGCCGCAGATCGACCCGAACGGCTTCGCCTCCGTCACGGACCCCGAGGGCGAGTACGCCGCCGCGCTCTACTGCCACAAGTGCTTCCGCGCCGTAGGCATCCTGGCCGGCGTCGGGCGCGAAGAAGGGTGATCCCGCGCCCCTCCCGCAGGGGCTGCCAGACACGCTGATCTTCCCGACGAGGGTCCCCGGAGCGGAGCGCACCACGTGCGCTCCGCTTCTGTTTGAGGGCCCTCTCCCCCGCCTGCAGGGGCGCAGGGCGGGCGAGGGGGAGAAATCGTTTGTGGCGCGCAGATCAGTAGGGGCGCGATTCATCGCGCCCACCCTCGCCCTTCCTCGACACCCGCCCGACGCACCAATTCCGTAGGGGCCGCCCCACGTGGCTGCCCGTGCCCTCCCCCGAACCGCCCCACGCTTCCTGCGCCGTTTCTCTCCGCGTGAGACCTGGGACACACGAAAGCGGGGGGCGCGGCCGATGAAGCCGCGCCCCCCGCCACCGTCTCCCGAACCGCGATCCCTACCGCGTGACGCGCGTGCTCCCCGAGAGCAGCGCCATGGGCCCAAAAGTGGGGCGTCCGAGCGGGCCGGCATCCACGCCGACGGTGCCGTTCAGGCGATAGGCGATCGAGCGGCCGGTGAGGGCGTTCATGATCACGCCCCCGAGCGAGGGGACATCGCTGAAGCTGATCGCGATGTCGAGCGGCACCACCGTCTGGCCGCCTGCGGCGAGGGGGACGCCCAGAGGGAAGTTCACCTCCGCGGCCTGGCGCCCCTCCAGCTCCAGCTGGCCCGCGAGAGTGCTCAGCGTGAGCGCCAGCGGGTTGGGGTTGGTGACGCGCGCGTAAAGGCGGATCGCCGCGCCGCCGGCGGGGCGCCCGGGGCCCGGAGGGAGGAGGCGGAGCTGCGCCTGCTGGTTCTGGTCCACCTGGAAGGTCGGGGCGCTCAGAAAGGCGCCCAGGTTGCCCATCGAAGCGCAGCCGGAAAGCACCGCCAGGAATGGCAGGAGCAGCGCCTGGCGCCGGAACGGGATCATGCGTCGCGTATACATCTTCTTTCGCCTCATGGAGATGCGCCACCTTGGGGCCGCCGCGGCGGCCACACGCGCCTCCACCTGTGCAAGAGCGGAGCCCCACCTGCGGGCGTCCCGCCTGGAAGCGCGGAAAAGCGGCGCGGCTGCACGCGTCGGGGGCGTTCCGGCTGGAATGGAAGGTGCATGGGGACGCGGGTCGCGAAACCGGGGGGCGCCCGCCGCAGGGGACAGTCGGCGGCGAATCCGGGGGACGGACACGACGGGGGAACGGGCGGCGCCGCACGGCGCGGCTACAGGCGAACGGACATCACGAGGAGGGAGCGGTGGACACGGACATGACGCAGCCCGGAGGCGGGATGGCACCGCCGGTGCCGGTGTCGGACATCATCGACGGGCTCAACGACCTGCTCCAGCTCGACCACGACGCGATCGGCGCGTACGACGTCGCCATCGAGAAGCTGGCGGACCGCGATCACGCCAATCAGATCCTGGGCTTCCGGCGCGACCACGAGCGCCACATCCAGGAGCTGAACGAGCTGATCGCGGCGCTGGGCGGCGAGGCGAAGAACCAGCCCCACCTTACCGGGCCGTTCAAGCAGGCGCTCCAGAGCCTCGGCGCCGTCGGCGGCGATCGCGGGGTGCTCGCCGCTTTCCGGCAGAACGAGCTGCAGGTGCGCAGCAAGTACGAGCTGTACGCGGCCAAGGCCAACCACTGGCCGCAGAACTTGAAGCGCGCCATCGACCGCAACGCGCTGGACGAGGAGCGGCACTACCGCTGGGTGGCCGAGGCGATGCAGGCGATGGGCGTGGGGATGGGTGAAGGCCCCGAGATCGACGCCGCGACCGCCGCGCGCGAGCGCACGCTGGTGACCGGCACCACGGTGGAACACGCCGTGGAGGCCATCGTGGACGCGGCCGGGGTGGCGCGCGAGCGCATCGCGGACGCGGCGGGCACCGCGCGCGAGCGGCTGGCCGACGTGACGGGAACGGCGCGGGAGCGGGCCACCGAACTCGCAGGTACCGCGCGCGAGCGGGCGACGGAGCTGGCCGGCACCGCCCGCGAGCGCGTCAGCGGCCTGGCCGAGACGGTGCGCGGCGGCGTGGCGGAGGGAACCGCCGGGGCCGGCAACCGCATCTCCGGGCTGCTGGACATGGAAGAAGGGCCGCTCGCCGCGCCGGTGGGCCGGGTGCGCGGCGGAGTGGGAACCGCCCGCCAGGGCGCGGTGGACGCGACCTCCACGCTGGAAGCGCGCATCCGCGAGAAACCGGTGCAGATGCTGCTCATGGCGGGGGTGGCTGGATTCGTCGTCGGACGTCTACTTCGATAGGAGCAACGATCCATGGATGAGACTCGTGATCCGTTCGGGGAAGACCGGACGATGAACGATGCGGACCGCCTTCCGGCTGGGCACGCGCTTCCCGGCGCCGACGTGCGCGCCGGGGATTCGACCGTCTACAACACCGGCTCCGAGGTGGGTGGCGGCGCCGGCGCGACGGGCGGAACCACGGGTGGCGCCGCCGCACCCGCCGATCCGGACGCCACGCGCGCCGAGATCGAGCAGACGCGCGCCCGCATGTCGGAGACGATCGACGAGATCGAGGAGCAGCTCCTGCGCCGCAAGCAGACGCTGGAGGAGAAGCTGGACGTGAAGGCGCAGGTGCGCGAGCGCCTCGCCCCCGTGCGCGAGCGGCTGGCGCCCATCCAGGAAGAGGTGCACCGCCGGCCCCTCCTGGTATTCGGCGGCGTCTTCGGCACGGGGCTCCTCCTCGGCTACCTCACCGGCGGCGACGACGACGACCGGCCGCGCCGCTCCGGGGGCGACGCGGAGTACGATGGCGGGACGGACGTGCGCGCCCGCCGCTGGGAAGAGCAGTCGCGCCGGCTGATGCGGCAGAACAGCGAGCAGGAGGAGGAGCTTCGCCGCCTCCGCGCCCGCCTGGAGGAGGCCGAGCGCCGCGCCGCCCGCGACCAGGAGCGCCAGGAACGCGGCGGCGGATGGCGCAGCTCGCTTGGCAGCGCCATCGGCGGGATCTTCGGCGGCCTCCTGGGCCAGATCCGCGGCCGTCCCGAAGAGGAGGAGGAGTACGACGTGGAGGTGGAGGTCCGCGCCACCGGCGGCTCGTACGACAACTATTCGCCGTCCACCTCGTACGAGACGGGCGCCTACCCGCGCCGATACGGCACGGGGTACAGCGAGAGCGAGTACGGCGGCACCGGCTATTCGAGCGGCGCCTCGCTCGGCGGCGACGACTATCCGCAGCGCGGCTTCAACCAGGGTGCCCACTACGACAGCGGCCTGGAGGATGGCGGCTACGAGTCTTCCACCGACTACCGCGCGCGCAGCGAGTACGACCAGGGCGACGGCTTCGGCAACGGCTGACCGGAGCCCTGCACGGATTGAAAACGGGGGCGGCGCCTTTGCGCGCCGCCCCCGCTCGCGTCCCTGGGCCCTAAACCCGCCATCCTGGTAGGGCCCGCGATTCATCGCGCCCGTGCCCTCCCCCGCACCGCCCCACCGCCACCCGGAACCGCCATTCCTGTAGCGCCGCCCCATGTGGCTGCCCGTGCCCGCCCGGTCACAACCGCCCGCTTCCCGCCTCGCGCACAACCCCGCGCCGCCCCTAAATTCCTCCTACCAACTTCCCCCACACCTTCCCGAGACACGAAAATGCCGATCGCCCAAGCCCTGCTCCCTGAATTCGACCAGGAGATGGCCATCACGCGCACCCTCCTGGAGCGCGTCCCCTCCGACCGCGCCGACTGGAAGCCGCACCCGAAGTCCACCGCGCTGGGCGCCCTCGCTCAGCACCTGGCGACGATCCCGTCGCTCGGCCTGCGCGCCATCACGCTGACCGAGGTCGACATGAACCCGCCGGGCAGCCCGCCCCGCACCCCGCCGCGGTTCGAATCCCTGGAAGCGCTCCTCGCCACCTTCGACGCCAACGTGCAGGAGACCCGCGCCGCCATCGCGGCCGCGAGCGACGAGGAGCTGGGCGTCACCTGGTCGCTCAAGAACGCGGGGCACACCATCTTCGCCCTCCCGCGCGCGGCGGTGCTGCGGACGATGATGATCAGCCACATCATCCATCATCGCGGCCAGCTCAGCGTCTACCTGCGCCTCAACGACGTGCCGCTCCCCTCCATCTACGGCCCGTCCGCGGACACGCCGATGTGAGGCTCAGACGGGCGGGGCGGCCGCGCGCACCTGCCGGAGCGGCGCGCGCGGCAACAGCCAGACGAGGGCGGCCGCCGCGTACACCGGCCGTCCCCACCCCGCCAGCGCCGGCCCCACCAGCAGCGCCACCCACAGCACCGAGACGGCAAGCTGCCTGAGGCGGGTTCGGCGCAGCGCGGTCCTCTGGTCGCGCCGCTCGGCAAGCCCGGTGAGGTCGCCGCGGCGGGCGCTGGCCTCCGCCATCCCGGCCGCGGCGGTCTCCTCGGCCACGGTGATCCCCACGCGCAGCATCGACCTCCCGAGCCGCGCGAGGATGGCGAGCACGCCCGCAACGGCGAGGATGCCCAGGAGCGGCTCGGGCAGCGAAACGGAGGCGAGGGAGAGGTTCACGGCAGCATTTTCGCCCGTTCCCCGGCCGTTCGCAACCCGCGCGGGGGTCGTGGTTCGCGGGGATTCGATCCGGGACGCGATCCGGGACGTGATCCGGGGGCTAAAGCCCCCGGCTGGAACGACGGGAAGGCGGCTGAAGCCGGCTCGTGAGCGGCAGACATTGCGCGCGGGGGGCCGGCATCGGCGCAGCGCAGGACACGGGCAGCCACGCGGGGCAGCCCCTACGGGATTGGTGATTGGTCCGCGGGGCGGCGGCGGAGCGGCCCGTGACACGGGCGCGATAAATCGCGCCCCTACCACGACGTTTGCGGCGGAGGCATGAATTCTCCCCCTCACCCGCCCTGCGCCCCCGCAGGCGGGGGAGGGGGTCGGGGGGAGGGGGCTCTATGAGCGCCCGATCGCCAGCACCTCCGCCACCACCGCCCTGCGCCCCCAGTCCGTCGCCTCGCGGCAGGAATCCATGTAGATGTCGATCTTGTTGCCGCGCACGGCGCCGCCCGTGTCCATCACCACGAAGACGCCGATGGGGCGGCCGTCCGGGTGCGACACGCGGACCACGGAGCCCAGCGGCAGGACGCGCGGGTCCGCCGCCGCCATTCCGTCGCGGGTACGCACGCCGGTGCGCATCAGGCCCTTGAGGCAATAGGCCGTGGAGCTCATCTCGATATGATCGCGCACCTCGAACGCCCTGGAGGCGGCGCGCGGGAGCGCGGCGGCGTGCTCCGCGCGGTGCTCCGCCTCCACCTGGGCACGGATGCGCGCCTCGATCGAGCGCACCAGTTCCGGGCTCGGCTCGGAGGGCGGGACGGGGACGGCGGCGGCGGGGAGGTAGTTCGTAGGCGCTGGCACGGGCGGGGCCGCGATGGCGCGCGGCGCGCACGCCCACACGCCCACCACCGCGGCGAGCACCAGCCCCGCGGCGACCACGGTGAAAGTCCGGGATATCGGGGCGCGGTGGGAGAAAGAACTCATGGCGGGGGTTCTCGCGGGGGGAATCCCGGCGCGATGGTAGCGCCGCCAGGGATAAAGGCGGCGTCCGGCGCGGTCAGGACATGGGCAGGGCGCGCTCGTCACCCAGGTACAGGCGCGAGCGGCGGTAGCGAACAAGAGCGTGGGTCAGCACCAACTTTAGCAGCACCGCCAGCGGAACGGCAAGGAGAAGCCCCACGAAGCCGAAGAAGAAGCCGAACACCGAGAGCGCCAGGATCACCCACACCGGGTGGAGGTTCACGCTTTCGCCCACGATGTTGGGGGAGAGAACGGCGCCGTCCAGTAGCTGCACCACCACGAATACGCCGAGCGCCTTCCCCAGCCCGACCACCGGGTCAGGCGTGAAGAGCGCGATCACCAGCGCCGGGATAAGCGTCAGGATCAGCCCCACGTAGGGGATGATGTTGAACACCGCCGCCATGATCCCCAGCAGCAGCGCGTAGGGGAAGCCCAGCAGGAACAGCCCGATGAAGGTGAGGAACCCCACCACCGCCGAGGACGTCACGTTGCCGCGCAGGAAGCCGGAGAGGAGCCGGTCGTACCCCCGCGCGAACTCCAGCACCGCGGGGCGCCGCTTGACCGGGACCATCTCCCCCAGGCGCGCGGTGATGTCGGGCCAGTCGCGCAGGAGGTAATAGGTGAGGATCGGAGTCAAAAAGATGTAGCTGAGGATGCTCAGGATGGTCCCCACGCCGCGCCCGAGGCCCAGCACGCCGGCCCACGCCGCCCCCGCGATGGCGGATTGGCGCTGCTGGAGATACGCCACCATCTGCTCCGGCTTGATCGCGCGGAGGCGCGCCACGAGCGCTTCCTCGTCTACGCCGGGGATGTCGCGCCGCATCACCTGTGCCTGCAGGCCCTCTACCCAGACGGTGGCGCGCTGCAGGTACTTCGGGGAGTCGTTGATGAAGTCCGCGATCTGCCCGCCCAGTGCCGGAATCGCCACGAAGAAGAGCAGCCCCAGGATCACCAGCGTGGGGATCGCCATAATCAGCGTCCCCCACTTTCGCGGGATCTTCCGCCGCTCCATCCGCGTCACCAGCGGGTTCTGGATGTAGGAGAAGGCGAGCGCCAGGAGAAAGGGCGCCAGCAGGAACCCCGTGGCGTTCAGCGCCCAGATCAGCGTGAGCATCGCGGCCGCGCTTACGATCAGCACGTAGATCCGCGTCCCCTGCAGCGGCGCCGTCACGAAGAGCAGGAGAAGGAAGACCAGGAACGGGCTGAGTATCCCGCGCACCGTGTACAGAAAGATCCCGAGCACCACGACGACGATCACCGAATGGACGATCTGCCAGTCGAGCGGCTTTTGCGCGGAGGGCGCGGGCGTATGGATGGGGTGGGATGGCTGCTTCACGGCTGGCCTATTCGGAGTGCACGTCGCCGCCGGTCCGCGGCGCGTGGGGGGGCGCCCCCCGCAGTTGGGTGGCCGCCAGGCGCAGCACCTCGCGCGCGTTGTCGTACGAGATGGAGGAGATCGCCTCGTCCAGCGGGAGCCACACGCACTCGGTGATCCCCTCCTCGGCCTGCGGGCAGGTGTCGCCGGCGGGGCACTCGATCAGGTAAAAGTGGCAGTACTTGTGGATCAGGCGCCCGCGGAAGCGAAAGAACCAGTCGATGGTGTGCAGCCGCGGCCCCAGGCGGAGCTGCGTGAGGCCGGTCTCCTCGGCCACCTCGCGCAGCGCCGCGTCGGCGGCGGTCTCCGCGCCCTCCAGGTGCCCCTTGGGGAAGCCCCAGTGGTGATAGCGGTCGCGGATCAGGAGGACGTGCGGGTCGGTGCCGCACCAGCGGTAGATGACGCCGCCGGCGCTCGTCTCCACCACCGGCCGCACCGGGCCGGCGGCGCAGTCGCCCCTTCCGCGCCGCCGCTTACCCACCGCGCAGCCCCTGCACGATCTGCACGGCGTTCGTGGCGGCCCCCTTCCGCAGGTTGTCCGCCACCACCCACAGGTGCAGCGTGTTGGGGACGACCGGGTCCTTGCGGATGCGCCCCACGAACACGGCGTCGCGCCCGGCCGCCTCCCACGGCGTGGGGTACGACTCGGCACCGCCCTGCAGCAGGATACCGGGGAAGAGTGCCAGTGCCCGCCGCGCCCCCTCCGCCGAGAGCTCGCGCTCCGTTTCCACCATCAGCTGCACGGAGTGGCCCACCTCCACGGGGACGCGCACGCAGGTGGCCGCGACGGCGAGATCGGGCAGGCCCATGATCTTGCGCGTCTCGTCCATCATCTTGCGCTCCTCGCCCGTCCACCCCTCGCCATCGAAATCGCCGATCTGGGGGATGACGTTGCCCGAGATGCGGCGCATGAAGGGGGAGCCCTCCACGGGCTGCGCCACCCGCGGCAGCGTGAGCCCCTCGCCCGCGTTCTCACGGCGCAGGGTGTCGCGCCCCGTCTCCCCCGCGCCGCTCACCGACTGGCAGGTGGTGGCCACCACGCGCCGCAGGCCCCCCGCCCGGTGCAGCGCCTGCAGCGCGACGACCATCTGGATGGTGGAGCAGTTGGGGTTGGCGACGATGCCGCGCGGCCGGTGCTGCGCCGCCGCCATGTTCACCTCGGGCACCACGAGCGGGACGTCGGGGTCCATCCGCCAGGCGGAGGAGTTGTCGACGACCACGGCGCCCTCGTCCGCGGCGCGCGGCCCCCACTCGCGCGAGCGGTCCGCGCCGGCGGAGAAGAGCGCGAAGTCCACCCCGCGGAACGATCCGGAGCGCGGAACCTCCACCTTCCACTCGCGTCCGCCCCACTCCACACGCTGCCCGGCGGAGCGCTCGGAGGCCAGCAGCGTCAGCCGCTCCACGGGGATGCCGCGCTCGGCCAGCACGCCGAGCATGGTGCGCCCCACCGCGCCGGTGGCCCCCAGGATGGCGACGTTCATCAGCGCTCCGCCACGTGCTCGGCGTCGCCCGCCATCTCCAGCGCGAACGCGTCGTGCAGGGCGCGCAGCGAGTC
Organism: Longimicrobium sp.; assembly: GCA_036389135.1. Lineage (NCBI taxonomy): Bacteria > Pseudomonadati > Gemmatimonadota > Longimicrobiia > Longimicrobiales > Longimicrobiaceae > Longimicrobium > Longimicrobium sp. Next base: position 68,766 of record DASVQP010000040.1, on the reverse strand, counting down.
GTCCTCGTGCTCCGCTGTGACCAGCAGGGAGATCGAGATGGACGAAGTGGACACGCCGTGCACCTCCACGCCGGCCGCGTGCAGAGTGCGATAGGCGCGGGCGTACACCCCCGGCCGCCCCGTCATCCCGCTCCCCACCAGCGTGATGCGGGTGAGCCCGTCGCGCGCCTCCACCGTGCCGCTCCCCAGCCGCGCGATCACCTCGCCTGCCAGGCCACGTGCCCGCTCGAGCACGTCGGCGGCCACGGTGAGCTGCACCTGCATCGTCCCCTGCGCCTCGATCGACTCGGCCACCATGTCCACGCTGACGCCGGCGTCGGCCAGCGTGCCCAGCAGCTCGGTGGAGGTCGCCATACCGGCGGGAAGTCCGCGCAGGATCAGCTTCGCATGCGAGCCGGAGGATGCGAGGCCGGTGAGTACGAGGTCTTCCATCGCGCGGGGCATCGAGGTGATCAGCGTGCCAGAAGGAGTGTCGTCGTCGGAAAAGGAGGAGAGGACGCGGATGTCCACGCCGAAGCGCGCCCCGATGTCCACGGCGCGCGCATGCATCACCTGGGCGCCGGCGGATGCCATCTCCAGCATCTCCGCGTGCGAGATCTCGCGGATGACGCGCGCGCCCGGCACCCGCCGCGGGTCGGCCGTGTAGACCCCGTCCACGTCGGTGAAGATCTCGCAACGGTCCGCCTTGAGCGCCGCCGCCAGGGCCACCGCGCTGGTGTCCGACCCGCCGCGCCCCAGCGTGGTGATCTCGCGCCCGGTGCTCACCCCCTGGAACCCGGCCACGATGGCGACCCTCCCTTCGGCGAGCGCCTCGCGCACGCGGTCGCCGCGGATCTCGCGGATGCGGGCGGCGGTGTGCTGCCCGTCGGTGATGATCGCCGCCTGGCTCCCGGTAAAGGAGCGCGCCTCCGCCCCCTCCTCCGTGATCGCCATGGTGAGCAGCGCCGCGGCGATCCGCTCCCCCGCCGTCAGCAGCATGTCCATCTCCCGCGGATGCCGGCTCCCGGCGCGCTCCAGCCCCGTGACCTGCGCGGCGAGCTCGGTGAGCTCGTCGGTCGTGTGTCCCATCGCCGAGACCACCACCACCAGGTCGTCGCCGCGCGCCCGGGCCCGCGCCACCCGCCGCGCCACGGCCCTGATCCGCTCGGGCGAGCCGACGGAGGTGCCACCGAACTTCTGGACGACCAGGGGCATGGAGGGAAGTGCGTTAGTGCGTTAGTGCGGAAGTGCGCTGGTGCGGGGAGCGCATCGGTCCGTGAGCAGCCGCGCCTCACTCACGCACTAACGCACTCACGCACTCACGCACTAACGTTAAAATACCTGCACCTGCCCGATGTACTTCGCCGGGTTCTGCTGGATGTCCGCCATCAACCGGCGCAGCGTCTCGATGGCGCGCTGCATTTCTTCGTAGAGCGCCGGGTCGGTCGCCAGGCGGCCCAGGGTGCCGTTGCCCTGCTGGATGGCGCCGACGGCGGTGCTCAGCGTCGTCATCGCGCGGCGCGCCTCCACCATGGTGGGGCCCACCTCCGCCATCGCGGGCTGCAGGGCGCCGATCGTCTGGTTCAGCGCCCTGGCCGTCGCGCCGAATGCGGCCACCGTGGAGTCCACCTGCGTGATGACCCCCGGGATGCCGCCCGTGGATGCGCTGAGCTGCGAGCTCAGCGCCTCCAGGTTGGCGCTCGCGCGGCGGGCGTTGGCCAGAATCGCCTGCACGTCGCCGCGGTTGATGGTGGTGCGGATGTCCGTGGCGGTGAGCGACGCGGTCGCCGTGGCGTTGCGCACGTTGGCGGTGGACTCCAGCACGTTCTTCGACACCGCGTCGTAGGTGCGCGTCTGCTGCCCGATGAAGCCCTCCAGCTGGTCGCTCACCTCGCCCACGTTCTCCAGCGTCTGCCGGATGGTGAGCGCCGTCTCCTCGGTGAAGGCCAGCTGGATGCGGGCGGAGAGCGTCTCGATGTCGCTGGAGATGCGCGCCGCCACCGCCGTCAGCTCCGAGATGTCGGGGAGCGATGCGCCGGGGAGCACGCGGCCCCGCTGCGCCGCCACGAACTCCAGGTCCGGGTACTGGCCGCGCGACACGATCTGCGCCATCCAATCGCCGAACAGGGATTCGCTGGCCAGCAGCACGCCGGCGTCGCTTGGCATCGCGATGTCCGGGCGCACCGTCATGTTCACGAACACGCCGTCGCCGCGCTCGGAAAGGCGGATCTCCGTCACGCGGCCCACGTTCACGCCGCGCAGCTTCACGGGGTTCCCCACCTCCAGCGCGCCCACGCCGCGAAAGGTGGCGGTGATCGTGCGCTCCTCGCCGCTCCACGACTTGCCGCTCAGCCACACGGCCCCCGCCAGAGCGGTCAGGATCCCGGCGATCACCACCAGGCCCACCAGCGCCTCGTTCTTCCACTTCATCGCTTCCTCCCTTTGCCAACGGCACCCTCCCCGCCCATCGGCAGGGGGTCCTCCGCGTCGTGCTTCAGCCCGGGCTCGCCCTCCACGAAGGCGCGCACGATCGGGTTGCGCGACTCCTGGAACTCCTTCGGCGTCCCCACCTCCACCAGCCGTCCCTCGTACAGCATCCCGATGCGGTCGCTGATGGCGTACGCGCTCTTCATGTCGTGCGTGATCACCAGCGAGGTGACCCCCAGCTCCTCCTTCATCCGCAGCACCAGCCGGTCGATGACCGTGGTGGTGACGGGGTCCAGTCCGCTGGTGGGCTCGTCGTAGAGCAGGTACTTGGGGCGGTACGCGATCGCCCGCGCCAGCCCCGCGCGCTTCTGCTGCCCGCCGGACATCTCCTGCGGAAAGCGCGTCGAGAACCCCGCCAGGTCCACCAGCGCCAGCGACTCCTCCACCCGGTCGCGGATCTGCGCCGGCGTCATCCCCCCCTTCTTGCGCAGCCCCATGGCGACGTTCTCGCCGATCGTCATGGAGTCGAAGAGGGCGGCGAACTGGAAGACGTACCCCATGTCCAGCCGCAGCTTGAAGAGCTTCTCGCGCGGCAGGGTGGGCACCTCCTGCCCGTCCACGTGCACCGTGCCCGCGTCAGGCTTCATCAGCCCGACGATGTGCTTGAGCGTGAGCGACTTGCCGGCGCCGGAGAAGCCCACCAGCGACATCGTCTCCCCCTCGTCCACGTCCAGGTCCAGGCCGCGGAGGATCTTCTTGGCCCCGAACCCCTTGTGGATGCCGCGCAGCTGGATGCTCACTGGAGGAGCACCAGCGCCCAGAAGGCGTCCAGCACCAGGATCATCATGCTGGCCAGCACCACGGCGCGGGTGGTGGCGATCCCCACGCCCTCTGCGCCGCCGCGGGTGTTGAACCCCTGGTAGCACCCCAGCACCGTGATCGTCAGCCCAAAGGAGGTCGACTTGATGACGCAGTAGACGATGTCGAACGAATCGTAGAAGAGCCGCGAGCCCCGCACGAACTGGGCGCTGGTCATGTCCAGCACGTTCATGGAGGTGATCCACCCGGAGGCGATCCCCAGCACGTTCGAGAAGATGACCAGCAGCGGCACCATGATCGTACCCGCCAGCACGCGCGGCACCACCAGGTACGCGATGGGGTTGTAGGCCATCGTCTCCAGCGCGTCGATCTGCTCGGACACGCGCATCGTCCCCAGCTCGGCGGCGATGTTGGCGCCCACGCGGCCGGAAAGGGCGAGCCCCGTGAGCACCGGGCCCAGCTCCAGGATCATCGTCTTGGTCACCAGCGCGCCCACGAAGTATAGCGGGATTGCGCCGGTGAAGGTGTACGACGCCTGCAGCGCCAGCACGATTCCGGTGAAGCACGATAGGAAGAGCGCGATGGGGAGCGAGTCCACCCCCAGCCGTCGCATCTGCCCAACGGTGAGCGGGCCCCAGGTGCGGATGTCCGTCAGCGCTCGGATCAGGTCCCCCACGAAGCGGGAGAACTGGCCGAAGGAGGACAGCAGCCCCAGGATGGAGCCGCCGATGATGGCAAAGGGGGTAGACAGGTTCATGCAGTCAAGATACGAGCGAACCCCGCGCCGGGCCAGCACGCAATTGCCCGGACGGGGTTAGGAGAGCGTCTCGCGTCACGCGGAGCCCGCTCCGAGGATCCCTTCCCACTCCTCGGGAGCAAGACGAATGCCGGTGAAGAAGCGCCCGAACTCGCCGTACAGCGCGCTCGCCTCGTCGTACCTCATCTCCGTGACGATGCGCTTGAACTCCAGCGGATCCCGCGCAAAGAGCGTCACGCCCCACTCCCACTCGTCGAAGCCCACCGAGCCGGTGATGACCTGGAATACGCGCCCGGCGTACTGCCGTCCCGTCATCCCATGGTCGCGCATCAGCCGGCTGCGCTCCGCCACGTCCAGCGTGTACCAGTTCTCCGCACCGGTGCGCCGCTTGGTCATGGGGTAGAAGGAGAGGTAGCGCATCCCCTGCGGCACTTCGGGGTACAGCCTGGAGCGCACGTGCGCCGAGGCGAGCTCCTCGGCCTTCGCCGTTTCGAGCGCCGCCCTGAACTCCGGCGTCCCCGCGCCGTGCTCACGCGCCGCCTGCGCCGTTGCATGGTACAGCCCCGCCTCGGTCACCGAGAGGTAGTCGTACACGGTGCGCAGGTAGGGGCCGAGCGCGGACGCCTTTACGCGGGTCTGCACCGCCGCGACCTCGTCCAGCGTGGGGCGGAAGTGCGCGAGCAGCAGGTCCGCCCCGTCGCCCGCGGCGATGCGAAAGGCGTCGCTCCACCCCTCGCCGGCGGGAGCCAGCTCCTCCATCAGCCGGCGCGCGGCGGTGGCGAGCGCGGGCGCATCGGCGGCGCGCAGGGCGGCCCAGTCCAGGGCGAACACCTGGTGGAGGGCGTACCAGCCTTCTAGGGTGGCGGGCGGAATCGCGGGCATTTCGGGGAGATGATGCGGGGAACGGGAGCGGGATTCCCCTGCTCCGGGGCCCGCCACGAGCCCGAAGATACCCGCGGCGGCGCCCGCCGGGCAACGCCTCCGCGACAATGGCATCGGGCGTGCAAATCCTCAAGTGGGATGCGCGTGCGCGGGTTCGGCGTGGGTGAGCCGCACTCATTTTCGGGGCGCGAAATGCGTAACCCGTTGCACATCCGGCACTTTCGCGGTAGATTCAGTGACCAAACCACACAACGGTCACGCAACCTGTTACCCCGCAAGCGCATGAACGAAGCCGCGCTCTCCCATCCGCTGATCATTCAGGGCGGAATGGGCGTCGGAGTCTCCAACTGGGTCCTCGCCAAGGCAGTCGCCATGCGGGGGCAGATGGGCGTGGTCTCCGGAACGTGCATCGACTCCCTCCTGGTGCGGCGCCTGCAGGACGGCGACATCGGCGGGCACATCCGGCGCGCGATGGAGCACTTCCCCCTTCCGGAAGTCAGCGCGGCGGTGCTCAAGAGCTACTTCCTCCCCGACGGGCGCGCGCCGGGCGAGCCGTACAAGGCCGTCCCCATGTACCGGCAGATGGTGAGCAGGGTGCGCGAGCAGCTCACCGTGCTCTCGTCGTTCGTGGAGGTGTGGCTGGCCAAGGAAGGGCACGACGGCGTGGTGGGGATCAACCTCCTCACCAAGGTGCAGATGCCCAACCTTGCGACGCTGTACGGCGCCATGCTCGCGGGCGTCGACTACGTGCTGATGGGCGCCGGCATCCCCAAGGAGATCCCGGGCGTGCTGGACCGCTTCGCCCGCCACGAGCCCGCGTCGATGAAGTTCGAGGTCGAGGGGCTGGGGCGCGACGAGACGGAGCTCCTGCACTTCGACCCGCGCGTGCACTCCGAGGCGCCGCCGGTGGAGATCACGCGTCCGTTCTTCCTGCCGATCATCGCCTCCAACTCGCTGGCCACCATGCTGGCGCGCAAGGCGAGCGGCCGGGTGGATGGCTTCATCATCGAGGCTCCCACGGCCGGCGGGCACAATGCCCCGCCCCGCGGCGAGATCGTCTACAACGAGCGCGGCGAGCCGATCTACGGCCAGCGCGACGTGGTGGATCTGGAGAAGATGAAGGACCACGGCCTCCCCTTCTGGCTCGCGGGCGGCTCCGGCAGCCCGGAGAAGCTGGCCGAGGCGCTGGACGCCGGCGCGGCGGGGATCCAGGTGGGCACCCTCTTCGCCTACGCGGAGGAGAGCGGCGTAACCTCCGAGCTGAAGCGCAACGTGATTCGCCAGGCGCAGGAGGACACCATCGACGTGGTGACCGACTCGCGCGCCTCCCCCACGGGCTTCCCGTTCAAGGTGGCGCAGGTGCCGGGTACGCTGTCGCAGCTCCCCGTCTACCAGCAGCGCGAGCGCGTGTGCGACCTGGGCTACCTGCGCGAGTCGTACCGGGACGACCGCGGCCGGGTCAACTATCGCTGCGCCGCCGAGCCGGTGGACACCTACCTCAAGAAGGGCGGCAAGGTGGAGGACACGGTGGGCCGCAAGTGCCTGTGCAACGCCCTCTTCGCCACCATCGGCCACGCGCAGCTGCGCGACGAGGGCGTGGAAGAGGCCCCGCTGATCACCAGCGGCGACGAGCTCAAGAACATCCGCCGCTTCATCGGCTCGGACCGCACCGGCTACACCGCCGGCGAGGTGGTGGACTACCTCCTGACCGGCGTGCAGCGCCTCGTCCCCGGCTTCTCCTACGGCCGCCAGACCGCTAACACCTGACCTTTGGCGCAGGTGGAGGGGGAACGAAGAGAGGGCCCCGGGATTCGTCCCGGGGCCCTCTCTCGTTATGGCGTGCTCCACGCTTTTTCGGCTTGCGCAACGTCCTGAAGGCCCTTCGTCTTCGCCCGAACTCAGGCGGTCTTCCGAGCCTCATCCGGAGGACGCGCCGGATTCTCGCTCCGGTATTTCGCCGCTTCTTCTCGGATCCAGCGTATCCTTTCCTCCGAGGTGAGGCCGGCGAGCGCACGGTTCACGCGTTCCTGCAACTCATCCTTGAGACGCAGCGCGTCGATCGGCTCGTAATTATCCATGGCGAACCACCTCCTCTGGAGACTTGATGACGAGAGGCCAGTACCCCTCACTCGCATTCACCGCGTTGTAGCCGCGAACCCGCACTGGGTTGACAATGTCCCTAAAGTCCCAGGACGCGAGCAGATCCACGCGATGAACTGTCGCACTTGCTACGTGGAGCGCGTCGGCGTGCCTCGCGCCCCCGATCACGCCCTTCTCGACGTAGCGGATCGCGAGAGACTCCGCTTCCGGGCTGACAAGCACGTATTCCCGCGTCAAGGATACGTCGTCCACAAGCGCGCGCACCGGACTGGGCGCGAGTGCAAGTTCCGTTTTCAGGAGATCTGACGTGACCATGACCATGCTCCCGTCGCGGAAGCGCTGGAAGAGCTGCATCGATGCCACCCGGAACTCCAGGTCCAGGCACCCGCCCACGACGGACGTATCGATATACACGCGCAACGGTTTCATGGTGTCAAGGCTAACGCACACCCGCAGGGCCACACCAGCCACAAATCGGAGCGCGCAGATGCGGCCTGGCGCCTAGCGGGTGCGTGCGGCGGGGGGCGCTTGGAGGACGGGCAGGCACAATCGGGCGCTGCGGTGTATCTTGGTGCGCGGCGCGCAGGGGCGCGCCGATCCGACTCCGTGCGCGAGCTCCATGGAACCGCAATCTCTCGGGCTGCTGGTGGCCTTCTCGGCCGGGCTGCTGAGCTTCCTTTCGCCGTGCGTGCTGCCGCTGGTGCCGAGCTACGTCACGTTCATTACCGGGATGAGCCTGGACGAGCTGCGCGACGCGGAGACGGCGCGCACGCGGCGGGCGGTGCTGGTGCACGGGGTGCTCTTCGTGCTCGGCTTCACCCTGGTGTTCATGATCCTGGGCGCGTCGGCCACCTTCCTCGGCTCGCTGCTGGCGTACACGAGCCGGTGGGTGGAGCGTGTGGGCGGGGTGCTGCTGATCCTCTTCGGCCTCTACCTGCTGGGGGTGCTGCGGCTTCCCGGCGCGGGCCGCGAGTGGCGGATGCACCTGGCGGACAAGCCCGTAGGCTACCTGGGGACGCTGCTGGTGGGGATCACCTTCGGCGCGGGGTGGACGCCGTGCATCGGCCCGGTGCTGGGCGGCATCCTGACGCTGGCCGCCACGCGCGGGAGCATGATGGAGGGAATGGGGCTGCTGGCGGTGTACTCCGCCGGCCTGGCGATCCCGTTCCTCCTGTCCACGGTGCTCATCGAGCGCTTCCTGACCACCTTCAAACGCATCCGCCAGTGGCTCCCGTGGATCAACCGCGTGAGTGGGGCGATGCTGCTGGTGCTTGGGGTGCTTCTTTTCACGGGCTCGTTCTCGACGCTGTCGGCGATGCTGTCGCGGTGGACGCCGGAGTGGCTGTCGACGCGGCTGTGACGGGAAAAGTGCGTTCGCTTGCGCCCGACCCGCACCCTGGGCAGATTCCGCCGCCACAGCGCACCCGAACCCCCGCCCGTCCATGCCCGACACCGTTCGCATCCTGCTGGTGGACGACCACGCCGTGCTGCGCGCGGGCCTGCGCGCGCTGCTGGAGGCGGAGCCCGGCTTCCAGGTGGTGGGCGAAGCGGGGACAGGGGAGGAGGGCGTGCGCCTCGCCGGGCAGACGCGGCCGGACGTGGTGGTGATGGACCTCTCCATGCCCGGGATGGGCGGGCTGGAAGCCGTCCGCCAGATCGCCGCGCTGGACCAGGGGGCGCGCGTGCTGGTGCTGACGATGCACGGCGAGGAGGAGCACCTCCTTCCCGTGCTGGAGGCGGGGGGGAGCGGGTACGTGACTAAAAAGAGCGCGGACGAGGAGCTGATCGAGGCGATCCACACCGTTGCGCGCGGCGACGTCTTCCTCTACCCAAGCGGCGCGAAGCTCCTCCTCCGCGGCCTCAAAGCCAAGGCGGAGCCCGGCGAGGACGACCCGCTGGACCGCCTTACCGAGCGCGAGCGCGAGGTGCTGTCGCACACCGTGGAGGGATTCAGCTCCAGCGAGATCGGCAAGAAGCTCTTCATCTCGCCAAAAACGGTGGACACCTACCGCGCGCGCATCATGGAGAAGCTGAACCTGCGGCACCGCAGCGAGCTGGTGCGCTTCGCGCTGCGCAAGGGGCTGCTGAAGGCGGAATGATGAACTGCAGGGATTAGGGATCGGGGATCAGGGAATAGGAACAGCGGGCCGCACAGGGGCGCCCGCACTGCTCCGTCCTACCAATCCCTGTTCCCTGGTCCCTATTCCCTAAGGAGGTACCGTGTCACGCAGGGTCGTCGTCACCGGCATCGGGATGGTCACGCCGCTGGGGTGCTCCACGCCCGAAACGTGGGCGGGGCTGCTCGCCGGCAGGAGCGGCGTGGGGCCGCTCACCAAGTGCGCGCTCCCGGGGCTGGCGCCCGAGGTCTCGATCGCGGCCGAGGTGAAGGGGTTCAGCCCCGATCCGGTGATCGACCGCAAGGAGGCGCGCCGGATGGACACCTTCATCCAGTACGCCGTCGTCGCGGCCGACGAGGCGATGCGGAGCGCCGGGCTGGGCGGCATCGGCACCGTGCCGGATCCCGAGAACACCGGCGTCATCATCGGCTCCGGGATGGGCGGGCTCGTCAGCATCATGGAGACCCGCGACCTGATGGAGGAGAAGGGGATGGGGCGCGTGTCGCCCTTTTTCATCCCCGCCAGCATCATCAACCTGGCCGCGGGGCAGGTGGCGATCCGCACCGGCGCGCAGGGGCCCAGCTACGCCCCCGTCTCCGCCTGCGCCAGCAGCAACCACGCGATCGGCGAGGCATTCCACGCCATCAAGCGCGGCGACGCGGACATGATGCTCGCCGGCGGCACCGAGGCGTGCCTGACGCCCATCTCCTTCGCCGGCTTCGCGGCGGCGCGGGCGCTGGCCACCACCTACGACACCCCGGAAACCGCCAGCCGTCCCTTCGACGAAACGCGCAGCGGCTTCGTGCATGGGGAGGGCGGGGCCGTGCTGGTGATGGAGGAGCTGGAGTGCGCCCGGCGCCGGGGCGCGCCCATCGTGGCGGAGGTGATCGGCTTCGGGATGAGCGCCGACGCGTACCACATCACCGCGCCGCCCGAGAACGGCCAGGGCGCCGCGCTGGCCATGCGCCGCGCCCTGCGCAGCGCCGGCATCGCGCCCGAGGACGTGGACTACATCAACGCGCACGGCACATCCACCCCAGTGGGTGACCTGGCGGAGACGCGCGCCATCCGCAGCGTCTTCGGCGAGCACGCGGACCGGCTGGCGGTATCCTCCACCAAGTCGATGCTGGGCCACGCCCTGGGCGGGAGCGCCGCCATCGAGGCGGGGGTCACCGCCCTCGCCCTGCGCGAGGGGATGCTGCCCCCCACCATCAACCTGCGCCAGCAGGACCCCGCCTGCGACCTGGACTACGTGCCCAACACCGCGCGCCAAGCCGACATCGAGGTCGCCATCTCCAACTCGTTCGGCTTCGGCGGGGCCAACACATCGCTGGTCATGCGCCGCTGGAGCGAAGACTGAGGAGGCGGCTTTCAGCGCGAACGGCGGACCTCCTCCTTGTACCGGGGGCCTGTGCGCGCTGTCGCACTTGCGCCTCGTGAAACGTTTGACGGTTTCCACTCGCTCCACCCCTTCTCGCATAAGCTCATGAGACGTTTTTTTCTCCGCGCGCTTTCCGGGCTCGCCGCGGCCATCCTGCTCGCGGCGTGCGAAGACTCGGGCACCGGCTCGGTTCGCGTGGCTTCGGTGCACGTGAGCGCCCCGGCCGATTCGGTGGCCGCGGGCACGACGCTGCAGCTCGGCGCGCAGCTGCGCGATGCGGGCGGGGTGGAGCTGTCCGGCCGGACGGTGGAGTGGCAGAGCGACAACCCGGCCGTCGCCGAAGTGGACGCCAGCGGCGTGGTCTCCGCGCGCGCGCCGGGCACGGTGACGATCAGCGCCCGCTCGGATGGGATGACGGGCGTGCGCACGCTCAAGGTGGTGCCGCTGCGCGTGGTGCCGGGTTCGTTGCACGCCTTCCTGGCTCCGGGCCAGAGCGCGCAGCTCGCCGTGCGCGTGCTCGACGCATCTGGGCAGCCGGTGGAGGGGCGCGCCGTGAGGTGGACCGCCTCCGACCCCACGCTGGTGGAGGTGAGCGCGACCGGCCGGGTGACCGCGTTGCGCGCCGGGCACGGCCAGGTGACCGCCACGGTGGACGGCGGCGCGGGTGTGGTGCAGGTGTACGTGTACGATCGCGGCCTGCACGTGTGGCCGGACACCGTCGCGGCTCTGCCGGGGGAAACGCGCCAGCTCACGATCCGCGCGATCCTGGAGGAGGGGGCGCCGGTGGCGCTCGGGAGTGGCGCGTGGGAGTCGTCGGACCCATCGGTCGCGCGGGTGGACGCGGAGGGGCGCGTCACCGCGGTGGCGGCGGGGCGCGCCACGATCACCGCGGTCTTCGGCGCTACGCGGGTCAGCTCGTCGGTAAACGTCGTCACCTATCCGCAGCCGCTCCGCTTCGCCTCGGTGAGCGGCGGCAGGACGCACAGCTGCGCGCTCACCACGGACGGCCGGGTGTACTGCTGGGGAAGCAACGAGCAGGGTCAGCTCGGCACCCGCCAGCCGAGCGACCGGTGCGAGCGGTTCGAATACCTGAGGACGGTAACGCGGCGGTACCCCTTCCGCTGCACCCGCATTCCGCTGCCCGCGGATACCGACCTGCGCTTCGTGGCGGTGAGCGCGGGCGACCGGCGGAGCTGCGCCCTGACCGCGGCGGGGTCGGCATACTGCTGGGGTGAGGGCGCCGCCGTTCCCACGGCGCTTCCGGGCGGGGTGGCTTTCCGGTCGATCAGCGGCGCCGCCTGCGGGGTGTCCACCCGCAACGAAGCCTACTGCTGGGGGAGCGCTCCGGGAAGCGCTCCCGCGCCGGTGCCGGGCGGCATCTCCTTCAACCAGGTCGACGTGGGTTACGCGCACACGTGCGGTGTCGCTACCGACGGAGCCGCATGGTGCTGGGGGGGCAACCCCTACGGTGAGCTGGGGGTGAGCGGAAAGCCGGAGAGCTGCAATGCGGTCGATTGTTCGCGGACGCCGTTTCGCGTTGAGGGGAGCCACACGTTTCGCTCCATCGTGGCGGGGACGTTCTTCACCTGCGCGCTGGACGCCACGGGCCGCGCGTACTGTTGGGGAAGCGGGTTCCACGGGAAGCTGGGCAACGGCCAGGAGCTGCACAGCCACACTCCGGTGGCGGTATCCCCGCCGAACACGTTCGCGAGCCTGAGCGCGGGCGGCGAAGCGGTCTGCGGGCTGGACCAGGGAGGAAACACCTTCTGCTGGGGGAACGACGTCCTCCGCCTGGACGGCACGCGGCCCATCTCCACGACCATTCCCACCCGGAGCGCGCCGCAGGGCACTCTCCGCTCGATCGAGCTGGGCGGTCTGCTGGAGGTGTGCGGCATCGGGACGGACGGGATCCTGGTCTGCCACAGCGGGTGGATCGAAGGACGCATCCCCGGGCAGTAGCGGGCGCTGGCAGGGAGCCTCCGCGCCAGCACGATGCTCCAGGAACGAGGGGGAGGTCCCGGACCGGGACCTCCCCCTCGTGCTTCGCGCCTGGAGAGCGGCTCAGTAGCCGTCGCCGCCCTCCGCGCCGGGGCCGCCACCGGTTCCGCCGCCCTGAGCGCCACCACCTTGCATGCCGCCGCCCTGCATGCCGCCCATCGGCGAGCCGCCGGAGGTGAGGACGCCGCCACGCGCCTGCATCCCGCGCCCGCCGGGCTGGCCGGGCTCCGAGATGCGCTCCAGCGTGTCGGCCACGCGGCGAGAGCCCAGCTCGCTGTCCAGGTCCGTCGCCACGTCGGCCTGGGCGATGATCCCCACCAGCCGCCCCTCGCGGTCGGTGATGGGCACGCGGCGCACCTGCTCGCGCTCCATCAGCTGGAGGACGTCCTGCACGGAGTCGTTCTTGTTGCACGTCTCCACGCCCGTCGTCATCACGTCGGAGACACGGGTGCTGGTGGCGTCGCGCCCCTCGGCCACGGCGCGGATGGTGATGTCACGGTCGGTGATGACGCCGCGCAGCCGCCGGTTCTGCTCGCTCTCCACCACCGGGATGATGCCGACGTCCAGGTCGCGCATCTTGCGGGCGGCATCGGCGAGGGTGGCATCGGGGGTGACGACTTCGGGGTTCTCGGTCATGATGTCGGCCGCGCGCATCCGGCGCAGCTCGTCGCCGCCCTGCCCCATCCCGCCCTGCTGCCCGTAGCCGTCCTGCTGGCCGCCGAAGGCGCCGTAGCCGCTGGTGCCGCTGCCGTAGCCGCGCCCGCCGCCGTATCCCCCGCCCCCGCCTCGTCCGGACCCGCCGCCGAAGCCCTGCCCGCCGCCATAGCCGCTCCCCATCCCCCCCGGACGCCCGCCGAAGCCGCCGCCCTGCTGGCCGTAGCCGCCGCCGCGCTGCATCCCGCGGCCGCTGGAGAAGTCCTGGTCGTACGCGCCGCCGCCGCTGCCGAAGCCGGTGTACCCCTCGCGGCTCTGCCGGCCCGAGAACTCGCCCGCATCGGAGCCCATCCCGGTGTACCCGTTGCCGAAGCCATCGGAGCCCATTCCGCCGTAGCCGCCACGAGACCCGCCGCCTCCGCCGCCCTGCCCGCGGAAGCCGCGATCCTGGCTGAAGCGTGAACGGTCGAAGTCGCGTCCGTAGTTTGGCATGCTCGTGCCTCCTGTGCTGGTTTGAACTCCCGCCGGCCGCGCCGCGCGGGCCGGGAGGGCCGCCCGGGGTGCAAGACTCGCACCCGGAGGCGGGCTCAGGAGGAGGCCGCGCCTCTCCGGCGCAGGAGCACAAAGAGCCCCACGACGCCGATCAGCGCGAAGCTGAACCACTGGATGGCGTAACCCAGGTGGGGCCCCTCGTCCAGCGGCGGAGGCGGCACCGCCACCGGGAGGGACCGCCCCGTGTCGCCCAGGAGCTGGAGGTACATCGGGAGCACGCCCGCTCCCAGCCGCGCCTGCGCCTCGCCGCGGTCCAGCCGCCGGTACGCCGTGTCGCCGCGCGCCGAGATCGAGCGGCCGCCGCGGTCCTGCGTGGTGGGGACTTCCTGGAGGATGCCCTCGACGGTGACGGTCCCGGCAGCGGGTGCGGGGCGCTCCGCGGGCGTGACGGCATCCGCGGCGGGGACCCATCCGCGGTTGACGAGAAGGATGCTGCCGTCTTCGAGGAGGAGGGGCGTGGCAAGGTGAACGCCGGGCCGCCCGCCCTCCACCCGGCCGCGGAGCACGAGCCCGGCCGCGGCGAGGTAGCGCCCGCGCGCCACCACGCGCCGGTACGCCAGCCGCGCCGGATCGCGACGCATCTCCGCGACGAGCGCCGCGTCGATGGGCCGCGGCGCCTGCCGCATTCCGGCCAGCACGATGGCGTTGCGGGCCCGGCGCTGCTCCAGCCGGTCGAGCTGCCAGAACCCTAGGCGCACGCACATCGCGCACATGGCCAGGATGAACACGGCGCCCAGGGCGTCGCGGAGGGTGAGGCGCATTGTGGGGGTGGCTGGGGCCTGATGAGGTGGCGAGTGAACTCGCTGCAACAACAGCACAAAGTCCGCCTTCGCGGACCCGGGGGCGAGATCGGCGTTTCACGAGACGGCTTCAGCCGTCTTCCCGTAGTTCCAGCCGGGGGCTTCAGCCCCCGGCGATGGCGACCCCGGGCGATCCCGGACGCCCCCCTACCGCACCAGTCCCAGCAGCAGCGAAGGGCGCAGCAGCGAACGGACCGGCCGCACGTCGCCGGTGACGCGGATGATGGCGTCGCCGAGGGCCGGGCGGCGTGAGAAGCGGCGCGACACCAGGCGCAGCATCGCGGGGCGCGATACGAACGCCTCCACCAGGTGCTGCACCCGCTCGCCGGGGCCGAAGGCGCGGCGCCGGTCCCGCTCGTACGGCGCCAGCGCGGCGGCGGAGAGGTCGCCCGCGCGCAGGGCGGCATCGGCGGTGCGGGCGGCGAGCTCGGCGCCGCGGAGGGCGCGAAAGATCCCCTGGCCCGTGAACGGATCGTAGTACCCCGCCGCATCCCCCACCAGCAGCGCCCCGTCCACGATCGCGCGGCGCACGGGGAAGTCGAACGGGCCGCTGGTCAGCACCTCGTCCACCCGCCGCGCATCCGCGAAGCCGAAGCGCCGCAGCGCGCCGTCAAAGAACCCGGTGGGGTCGCCCGCCACCTCGAGCGCCTCATCCCCCCCCACGACCACCGTGACGTTGAAGTGCCCGCCGCCAACCTCCGCGATCCCCACGCACCCGCGTCCGATCACGCGCAGCTCGCCCCACCCGCGTCCCGCATCGACGCCGACGACGTGCGCGGTCAGCGCCACCTTTCGCAGCCGTGGAGCCCGCCGCAGCAGCTCCAATCGCCTGACCACCACGGAACGCAGCCCATCCGCGCCGACGACGAGGCGCGCGCGGATCTCCTCTCCGCCCTCGACGCTCACCCCCACGACGCGGCCACCCTCGCGCAGCACGCCGGTGGCGCGCACACCGGTGCGCACCTCCGCACCACGACCGCGCGCGTGGTCCAGGAGGATCGAGTCCAGCACGTCGCGCGCGATGCCCAGCCCATGGACCTTGCTGGGGAAGCGCCCGCGGAAGCCGTCCCCCGCACCCGGCCGGATGCGCCAGCCATCGAGCCGGGCGGGATGTGCGGCTTCGACGGCATCCAGCACGTCGAGGGCGCGCAGTGCATCCACCCCCGCGGGGTTCACGCACTCGCCGCACGGCTTGCGGCGCGGAAAGTGGGCGCGGTCCAGCACGAGCACGTCGTGCCCGGCCACGGCCAACCTCGCCGCCATCGCGGACCCCGCGGGCCCGCCGCCGACGATTACCGCATCATACATAGAAAACAGAAGTGCGTCAGTGCATTAGTGCGTCAGTGCGTGGACGGCACGAAGCGCACCGAACAGCAACAACAGGTCAGGAGTTCCGCCCGTCCCAGACGAGCGCCACACGGAACGGCACGTGGGCGAACACTTCGGCGCCGCGCAGCCCCGCGACCCGGGCGAGCGAGCGCAGGTCGGCGGGGGTGAAGGCGCGGCGCACGGAAAGCGGGCCGTCGTTGCGGGTGATGGGGTGCGTGCGCCAGACGGTGGCCGCCAGGAGCCGCGCACCCAGCAGCGCCGCCCGCGTGCGGTGCAGATCGTTGACGATGCCGCCCAGCCGCGCCACCCGGTCCAGCTCGCGAAGCACGCGCACGCACTCCTCGTCCGTGTTGAAGTGGTGCAGCGCGGTGGAGCACAGCGCGAAGTCGAACTCGCCGTCCGCGTAGGGGAGCGCCAGCGCGTCCGCGGGCTCGGCGGTCACATCCGGGTCGGCGGCGACGCGGGCGCGGGCCTCGGCCAGCGTCCCGGGGTGCGCATCGGTTGCGACCACGCGAATGCGCAGGCCACGGCGCCGCCCCCACTCCGCCACGTGCAGCGGGATGTCCGCCGAGCCGGTCGCCACGTCCAGCACGCGGTACTCGCGCCGGGGATGGCGGGCGACGAGCCGCGCCAGGTGGTGGAGGACGACGCGCGTGCCGCCCAGCCAGCGGTTGACGCCGCGGAGGTCGGCCAGGCTCCGCGCCAGCTCGCGCGGGTCGGCATCCGGCGCGTCCATACGCTCCTCGCCGGCGGCGCGGGGCATCGGCGTCACTGCGTGGCCCCCGGGCGGCGGTCCGGCTCCACGTGCACGATCACGTCCTGCGCGCCGAGCTGGTCAGCGACCTCGTTCTCCACTCGGTCGGCGATGTCGTGCGCCGTCTCCACGTCCAGCCCGCCGCGCACGGCGATGGTCAGCTCGGCGAAGAGGGCGCCGGGCCGCCCGCGCGAGCGCACGTCGTACACCTCGCGCACACCCGACACCATCCCCGCCAGGCGCCTGATCTCGGTCGCCTCTACTGCGCGCTGGTCCACCAGCACGGGCACGGCGTCGCGTATGATGCGCCACCCCGTGCGCGCGATCAGCACCGAGACGAAGAGCGTCGTCCAGGCATCGCCGTGCGGCACGCCGAGCTCCGTGAGCCCCAGCCCGGCGAGCACCGCCACCGTCACCCACACGTCCGCGCGCAGGTGCGCCGCATCCGCAAGCAAGAGGTCGCTGCGCAGCGCCTCGCCGCGCCGCTTCTCGTACGCGGAGGCGATGAGGCCGATGACGAGCGACAGGGCCATCGCCCCGACCGCAACGGTGGCATCGAGCTCCCGCGGCTCGTTGCCCAGGATGCGAGACACCGCGCCGCGCACCAGCTCGGTAACGGTGATGGAGAGGAAGGCGACCATGGCGAGCGCGCCCAGCGTCTCGAACTTGGCGTGGCCGTAGGGATGCTCCTCGTCGGGCGCGGCGCCGGCTACCTGCGCCAGGACGATGGCGACGAGCGTGGTCAGCACGTCCAGCCCCGAGTCGATGGCGCCGCCCAGCACCGCCAGCGACCCCGCCCGCACGCCGGCGTACGCCTTCACCGCCACCAGCGCCAGCGAGACGGCCAGCACGGTGTTGAGCACCCGGCGCACGTCCGCCGAGCGCCGCGGCGATGCCTCGCGTCCGGCGGCCGGGCGTCTCATCACCCCACCAGCGCAGTGCGCACCCGCGCCGCCGCCTCGTCCACGGCCGCCGAGATCGCCGCCTCGTCCAGCGTCGCCAGCACGCCGTCGCGAAAGAGGACGCGCCCCTTCACCGCCGTCAGGATCACGTCCGTGGCGCGCGCGGCGTGGAAGACGGCCGCCACCGGATCGTGCACCGGGCGCACGTGCGGGCCGGCCAGCGACACGGCGCACAGATCCGCGTCCTTGCCCGGCTCCAGCGTCCCCACGCGGCCGTCGATCCCCAGCGCGACCGCGCCGTCCAGCGTGCACAGCCGCAGGAGATCGGCGGGCGATAGGATCTCATGTGACGCGAGCTGGCCGCGGTGCACCACGGAGGCGATGCGCGCCTCCTCCAGCAGATCCAGCCGGTTGTTGCTCCCCACGGAGTCGGTCCCCAGCCCCACGCGCACCCCCGCGTCCCGGAGCGCGGCGTACGGCGCCACTCCGTGCCCCAGCTTGGCGTTGGCCACCGGGCAGTGGGCCACCGCGCACCCCGCCTCGGCGATGCGCAGCACGTCCTCCGCATCGATCGTCACGCAGTGGATGAGGAGCGGGCGCGCATCCAGGACGCCGAGCCGGTCGAGCATCTCCACCGTGGTCCGGCCGCGCACGGGCGTGTCGATGCCGCGCGCCTGCAAGCCGGGCGCAAAGTCTCCCGCGCCGCGCTCCACCAGCTCGCGCTCCGCCAGCGACTCCGATGCGTGCACCGCCATGGGGAGGTCCTCCGCCACGCAGTACTCGGCGGCGGCGCGGAAGAGGCGGTCGGATACGGTGTACGGCGCGTGGGGCGACACCCCGATCCTCACCAGCTCCGTCTCGTCGCGGCGGAGTTGCTCGACAGAGGCGCGCAGCTCGGCCATGGACTCGTCGGCCTGCGCCGGATCGGGGCCGAACACCTCGCGGTAGAGGACGCCGCGCATCCCCGCCTCGCGCATCGCCACGGCCCCGGCGGCGGACGATTCTGTGGCGGCGAGCGTGGTCATCCCGGAGCGGATCGCCTCCACCATCGTCCAGCGCGCGGCTACGAGGTAGTCTTCGTCGCGCATGGCCGTGCGCTTGGTGCCCACCAGGCGCAGGATCCAGTCGCGGAAGCGGAGGTCCTCCAGCGCGCCGCGAAAGAGCGACAGCTCGGGATGGGCGTGCACGTTGACGAGCCCGGGGAGGAGGGCGGCCGCGCCCATCTCCACGATTCCGGCCTCAGGGGGCGGCTCGATGGCCGCGCTGGGGCCGACCGCCGCGATCCGCCCGTCCGCGCCCACCATCACCGCGCCCTCGCGGATCGGCTCCGCCGCCACGGGCAGCACCCACGCCGCGCGGTAGATGGTCGCCCTCTCGTGCGTCATTCCTCCCTCGGTACCGGGTCGCCTGTGCGTGAGCGGCCGCGCAGGTGCACACCGCGTTCCGCGGGGCCCTCACCCCCGCTCGTTCCTCGCTGCCCCCTCTCCCGATAACAGGAGAGGGCTGCGCCCTCTGTTATCGAGAGAGGGGGCGAAAACCGTGCGCCGCGCAGATGCCCCGTAGGGGCGCGATTCATCGCGCCCGCCCTCTGCGCGCCTCGACCCATGCACCCCACACCAATCCGGTAGGGGCAGACCTGCATGTCTGCCCGCCCTTGCCCCCGCGCCGACCCCGCGCCCCACGCACCCATCCCGTAGGGGCCGCCCCGCGTAGCTGCCCGTGCCCGCCCCCGCGACACACCCCGCCACCCGCGCAGACACCCCCCGCTCCCCGCGCTTTCGGAGTGGGGCAGCGAGGAACGAGCGGGGAGAGGGCCCCTCAGTTCGGGAAGCTGAACAGCGAAGCGCTCAGCGCACGACGGCTGCTGCGCCGGATCTGCGAATGGTCGTCGGCGGCGCTGCGGCCGACGGCCTGGCCGATGCCCAGCGACACCTGGATGCCGCCGGCATCGAACCGCGGAGCCACCGGGGCCGCGATGTCCAGGCGGTAGGTGCGGCGCGATCCCGGGGGAAAGGCCACGCGCAGCCCCAGCCCCGCGCTCGCCTGAACCGGCGACTCGCGGCCGTACAGGTCGCCGCCCTGCCAGATCTTCCCCACGTCCACGAACGCCGCCGAGCCGACGTCGAAGAGGCGCGGATACGGCCATCCCAGGTACGCGCGGTGCTCCAGCGTAGCCACGGCGCGGCGCTCGCCCATGAAGACGTGCGGCCGGTAGCCGCGCATCCCCGCCCGGCTCCCCAGAGTGAGCTGGAAGGGGACGGTGGTCCGCCATCCGCCATCCAGCGCGGCGGCGGCCACCCAGGTGAAGCGGCTGTCGGGGCCGGGCCGCCAGTACGCCCACCCGTCCGCCTGGCCAAAGAGGTTACGCCACTCGAAGCTCCCCACCGGCGCCGCGTAGTCGCGCCGCCCCTCGCCCACCAGCCGCACGCCGGCGAGCAGCCCGCCCGGCAGCTGCCCCGCCGCAAAGAACCCCAGGTCCACCGCCAGGTCGTCGTCGGTGGAGAGCGCGGAAAGGCTGCGCCCGATTCCCACCTCCGCCTCCACACCCAGGCGCACGTCCTCGGATCCGCGCACGGCGTCCAGGGCGCGGCGTCGCTCGAACCAGACGTTGCGCTGGCCCGCCAGGAAGACGAAGCGCAGCGACGACACCGAGTCCAGCCCGATCACCTTGCCGCCGCCCGGGAGCGGGATGGTGACCTCGCCGCCGCCGGAGGTGCGCAGCGAATCGCCCGGGTACACCGTCCAGTCCCCCGCCAGCGCCACGCCAAAGAGCGTCAGGTTTCCGCGCTGCCCCAGCCGGAACACCGTCCCCACGTCGAAGGCGCGCCGCTGCTCGGCGAAGAGGAAGCGGCGCGGGCGGCCGGCTTCCGCATCGGGAATCCAGAACTCGAAGTTGTTTTCCTCGTGCTCGAACTGCTCGCGCAGCGCAAACCGCCCCGCCTCGCCCCGAAAAGGCCACGCCAGCCGCTGCTGCACGGCGTAGCCCACCGGCGTGCGCGCCAGGGAGATCTCCGCGTCCGTGTGGGTCCCCAGGAGGTGGCGCGTGGCGAAGGAAGCGCCGAACACCCGCTCCCCCTGCCGCTCCTTGATGAACGCGGACACGCGCTGGCCGCGCCCCAGCAGGTTGTCCTCGCGCAGCTCCAGCCCGCGCAGCCCCACCTCGCCGCTCTCCATCTGCGGCTCCAGGCGGGTGGACCACTCGTCGCGCGTCTCCACCACCACGTGCATGGTGCTGTCCGGCTGGCGCACGGCGAAGACGTCCGCGTCGGCGATGTACGAGGTGCTGCGCAGGATGCGCTCCGAATCCAGCAGGAGCGCCTGATCGTAGCAGTCGCCCTCCCTGAAGAGGAGCTCCCGCCGGATCACCTGGTCGCGCGTGCGGATGTGGGCGCGATTCGCCAGCCGGAAGGCCCATCCGAAGCGCGATCCCTGCTTCCCCGCCTCCGTGTCGAAGACGGAGCGGTTGTCGATGAACACCTGCGAGATCCGCCCTCCCGTGCACTCGTCCACGTGGGCGTCCTGCGCGCTCGCCAAGCGCGCAAAGAGCGCCCCCGCCACCAGGGCGAGCGCGCAAAGGAAGCGGTCAGGGCGGCGCAGGTTCGGCAACTTCGCGGCCTCACGGCGCGGTACGGGCGCTCCGCCGGGCAGCAAGGCCGTACGGGGCGCGATGGAAGATTGTCCAGACGCAAGGAGCAATGTTCGCGCCCGGCTCAAGGCGAAACGAGGCGGAAGCCATGCATCAGGCTCCGCCTCGTACCCCACCACCGCCCGGGAGTGTCAGTCGCGCGTGGCCGCCAGCGAAGTTTGCGACGACGCAAGCCGCGCCAGTGACGCTTCGGCGCGCGCGCAGTCTTGGACCGCGCCACTTTCTTTGAAGATGTCGCGCGCACGCTCCAGGTACGCCTGCGCTTCTTCCACTCCGCCGGTCTGCAGGCGCAGCTCGGCGTAATCCGCCAGCGTTTCCGCTTCAAGGAACGGATACCCCTTGCCGCGCGCGATCTCCAGCGCCTTCTCGTAGAGCGTGAACCCGTCCGCGTGGCCGCGCGCGCGCGCGATGTTTCCACGGCCCTGGTACATCCGCCCCAGCAGGTACGGACTGGCCGCCGCGATGGCGTGATTCTCCGCCACAAGCGCCCAGTCCTCCGCCTGCGTCAGGTGTCCCTCCCTCAGGAGAAGCTGCGCCAAGTCCACCGCGATGGCTACACGCAGTGTGGGCGGCACTTCGAGCTTGATGGCGCGCTCGTACGTTGCCGCCGCTTCCGCCATCCTTCCCTGCTCCAGCCGGAGATGACCGAGGTTGTGCAGGCACACCCCGAGGTCCCCGGGAGACGGGTGGTCGCTCCAGACGGCGAGCGCCCGCTTGAACCACTCCTCGGCCTCGTCGAGCCGCCTCAGGCGGGTGGCGACGTTGCCGAGGTTGTTGTAGAGATGCCCGCGCGCCGTGGTCAGCGTCTCCGCCGGCGCCGATTCCGCACGGGCGAGCGCGTCCCGGTAGTAGTTCTCCGCCTCGCGCCAGTTCCCCTGCCAGAGGAGCACGTTCCCCTCGCCGGTGCGGGCGACCACCTCGCCGTGCAGATCCCCGGAGTCGCGCGCGAGCTCGGCACTGCGCTCGTAGTGCAGCGCCGCCTCCTGGAAGTCGCCCAGCGACAGCGCCACGCGACCAATGCGCCGCAGCGCCAGCACCTGCGCCCCTTTTTCGACCAGCGGGAGCGCCACCCGCATCGCCGCGTCGTAGCACTTCCGCGCGCTTCGCGCGCGTCCCAGGGCCTCGTGGTGCTCACCGAGTCCTACCAGGTGCCGCGCCACGGTGTCAAGGTCGCCTTCGAAGAAGCTGCGGAAAAGCGGGCGGAGCCGGTCGTGAAGCGTGGCGACGTACTGCCGCAGGGCTTCATCCGCCTCCGCGAGCGATTGCTCTACGTCCGTAGGGCTGAGGACGCGCTTGTCGACCGTGGTGTACGCTGTGGAGCTGTCCCACATCCGACGCGGGTCCGGCGCGGCCGCGCCGATCAGGCGCAGCCGCAGGACCTCAAGTTCGTCGAGCGCGGGAAGCAGGCCGAGGAGCTCCTCGACTACGAAGGCGGAACGTTGCACAGGCACCAGGACCGGTGCGTTCAGCCGCCCGAGGAAGTCAGCGTGCCACCGCGCTCAGCCGTGCCGTACGTGGAGAAGTGCCACACCTGCGTCTGCACGCGCTGCCCGTCCGAGGTCAGCGTACCACCCACGCTGGTCCACAGCTTGGTCGACTCGTCAAACCAGAGCGCAGCGGCGGCATAGCCCTCCGAGGTGGTGCCGGCGTACGGGAGCTCGATGGTGATGGGCTGCGCGAACTCCACGTTGTGCGGCCCGAACTCCGCCAGCGCCCGCTCCGTCCCCTCCCTGGGGAGGCTCAGCGTGAACATCGTTACCTTGTCCACCGCGCCGGCCGGAACCACGATGCGGAAGCCGTAGTAGCTCAGCGTGCCGCCCGCGGGCCCGATCCACGCCTTCGCCCACAGGTTGGCGGGCTTGGCCTTGATCACCTTGTACGCCGCCACCCGCTCCACGTTCTGCAGCTGGAGCGGGGTCTCCGTCTCGAGCCGGGGCTGCACCGGCGCCGCCTGTCCCTGCCCGCCGAACGGTCCACCCGCCTCCCCACAGCCAGCCACGAGCGCAAGGACCGGCACCACACCAAACAGGAAACGGCGAAGACGCATGCGTACCTCCGGAAGGGATGGGAAGGACACGGGGAGGGGGCAGGAGAGGCCAGAGAGCCGCGTACCCGTGTGCGGAAATTCATTTGGGGACGTTGTAAAACTAACCAAAGTGTACGGATGGTGCAATACATCCGTGACACACGCTCAGGTCGGGACCCCCAGCCTGTATTCGGCGATCTTGCGGCGCAGCGTGTTGCGGTGGATTCCGAGCCGCTCGGCCGCCATGGTGAGGTTGTTCGCCGTCTCGGCCAGCGCTCGGCGAATCATCCTGCGCTCCATCTCCTCCAGCGTCACCAGCGGCATCTCGGCCGGGTCCGCGGCGGTGGGGCGCGCCGCGGGCGGGTGGAGAATGTCGGCCGGCAGATGCTGCGGGAGGAGGATCTCGCCCTCTGACATCACCACCGCGCGCTCCATGGCGTTGCGAAGCTGGCGCACGTTCCCGGGCCAGGGGTGCGCGCGCAGGGCGCCGAACACCTCCTCGGCCACGGCGCGCACCGGCCGCGCGTGCTCGCGGCCGTAGTGGGCCACGTAGTGCAGCGCGAGCTGGTCCAGGTCCGCCCCGCGGTCGCGCAGCGGCGGCAGGTTCAGCGCGACCACCGCCAGGCGATAGTACAGGTCTTCGCGGAAGCGGCCCTCGCGCACCGACTCGGCCAGGTCGCGGTTGGTGGCGGCCACGATGCGCACGTCGATGGACACCGGCGACCCGCCGCCCACCCGCTCCACCTCGCGCTCCTGGATGGCGCGCAGGATCTTGCTCTGCAGCGCCAGGCTCATGTCGCCGATCTCGTCCAGGAAGAGCGTGCCGGCGTTGGCGCGCTCAAAGCGGCCGATGCGGCGCCCGATGGCCCCGGTGAAGGCGCCCTTCTCGTGGCCGAAGAGCTCCGACTCCAGCAGGTTCTCCGGGATGGCGGCGCAGTTGATGGCAACGAACGGCCCCTTGGCCCGCCGCGAGCGCGAGTGGAGGACGCGCGCCACCATCTCCTTGCCCGTGCCGCTCTCCCCCAGCACCAGCACGGTGGCGTCGCTGTCCGCCGCGCGGGCGATGGACTTGAACACCTGCATCATCCCCGCGCTGGACCCCACGATGGCGTCGCCGCCGCGAACCTCGTCCGGAATGGGGCGCAGGCGTCGCACTTCCTCGATGCCGGCCAGGATCTCGCGCACGCGCCCGCGCGGGAGCGGCTTGGGGAGCACGTCGTGCGCCCCCTGCCGGATCGCCTCCAGCGCCAGCTCCATCGACGGGCGCTGCGAGAGGAGGACGACGGGCGCCGAGCCGTCGCCGCGCAGCCTTCCCAGGATCTCCATCCCCGCATCGGAGAAGTCCGCGTCCAGCAGGATCAGGTCCCACGTTCCGGTCGCAATGAGGCGTAGCCCGTCCGTGAGCCCGTGCGCGGTGTGCAGCTCCGCCGCGTCCAGCTCAGGTTCGAGCGTTCGACCGACGCCGCGGTCTGCGTCCAGAAGGAGGACCTTCAAGGGCAATGGGGTGCGCTGGTAGCCGGAATTGAGGTTTGGTCGAGTATAGCGCCCGCACGGAAGCGGCGCAAACGCGCGACGGGGGACGCATACGGGATTATTACGGTGTCGGCTCCGCAAAGTCCAGCACGACGGGAGCGGGGGACCCGCGGCGCTGCCGTGGGTCCCCCGCACACCGGCACGGGCGCGCCGGAACATCAGCTTCTCCGGCGCGCCGCGGCGCGATTACAGCGCCGCCTTGTACAGCAGGCGGTTCGGCGTGCCGGTCACGTTGCCGGTGATCACGCCGGTGGTGGAGTTGTTGATGATCCAGCTGCGGATCGTGGAGTACGACGCGTCGCCGTAGGTGCCCTTGTAGAGCGCGCCCACGCCGGCAACGTGCGGCGAGGCCATCGAGGTGCCGCTGATGGTGTTCGTCTGCGTGTCGCTGCCGTACCACGCGGAGGTGATGCTGCTGCCCGGCGCGTACAGCTCCACGCAGCTCCCCCAGTTGCTGAACGACGACTTGGCGTCCGAGCTGGTGGAGGAGGCCACCGTGGTCACCGTGGAGGCGCGGGCCGGGGAGCGGGTGCAGGCGTCCGTGTTCTCGTTGCCCGCCGCCACCGCCACGTAGACGCCCGCATTGGAGAGACGGTTGACCGCGTCGTCGGTGGCCTGGCTCGCGCCGCCGCCCAGCGACAGGTTGGCGACCGCCGGCTTGATGTGGTTGCTGGTCGTCCAGTCGATGCCGGCGATGATGATGGAGTTGGCGCTGCTGCCGGAGCAGGTGAACACCTTGACCGCGCGGATCAGCACGGCCTTGGCCACGCCGTACGTCTTGCCGCCGACGGTGCCGGCCACGTGCGTGCCGTGCCCGTTGCAGTCGCTGGAGTTGCCGTCGCCCGTGGCGTTGTAGTTGTTCTGGGCGCGGGTGGTGCCGTCCGTCTTGCGGAACTCGCTGTGCGTGGCGCGCACGCCCGTGTCGATGATGTACGCGCGGACGTTGGAGGCGGTGTTGGTGTAGTTGTACGTGCCGCTCAGCGGGCGCGAGCGCTGGTCGATGCGGTCGATCCCCCAGGTGGCGCCGCTCTGCGTGGTGGCGGCGTCGACGATCTGGTCTTCCTCGATGTACGCCACGGCCGGATTGTTCTGCAGCGCGTTGACCTGGCCCTGGTTGAGCTCGGCCGCGAAGCCGTTGAGGGCGGCCGTGTAGACGAAGCGCGGGCTCACCTGCGCCACCGCCGCCACGGAGCGCGGATCGGCGCCCTCGTTGAGGACGACGATGTATTGCCCCTCGATGCCGCGGCCCGGCGCGGCCTGGTAGAGGCGCGCGCCCTCGGAGGGCGCCTTCATGGCGGTGGGGGTCTGGTCCGAGCAGGCGGCCAGCGTGACGGCGGTCGCCAGCAGCAGCGAAGTACGGTTGAAGCGCATGGTGTACGAGTCCTCTCTCCGGATGGTGAAGGATCATCGGCCGGCTGGCTGCCGGACCGGCACTGCGACTGCACCGGACCCGGGAGCGGACCGCGTCCGTACGGACGTTCGATCCAGCCCCCGCCCCACTCCCGCCCCCGCTCCCACGTGCAGTGGAGCGGCGCCCTCGGAACCACGATCGTGTGCGTTTTGGACGCCCCGCTCAAAGGCACGCGGCGCGCCATTCCGGTGCGCGCGGGCAAAGCTGTGCCGCGCAACGACATACCGTTTTGAGGCGCTGAGAACGGGCGGCGCACTTTGGTGCACCGCCCACCAATTTGCAGCGCCCGACCCGCGCCGAGCCCAGGAAACACCTGATATCGCCTGACAGAAAGGATAGAAAGGTCGGTCTCACCCAGAGGCGCAGGGGGGGAACAACGGAGAAAAGCCTCACACGGAGGACACAGAGGGAACTGCAAGCCACAGAGGAAACCTTTTGCTGTTCTCTCTGTGGCTCTGTGTCTCTGTGTGAGACCATCTGTTCTCATTCTGGTGCGGCCCGCGGCGACTGGCGAAATCGCGCGCGGGCGCGTAGTTTTTGGGCTTCTGCCCACGCCCCTTCCCGGGGGCACCCCGCGCGCGCGGCGGGGTATCATCGGCGAGTCCCGTATCTGTGGGAACGACCGACGCTTACGAGCTTCCAGGCACGCTGTAAATGGCCGACGACATCACCCCGCCCGATTCGAACGAGTTCGCGGAGCAGCCCACCGGCGGATCCAAGGTCCTTCCGCGGCTGATCGAGGACGAGATGCGCGAGTCGTTCATCGACTATTCGATGAGCGTCATCGTGCAGCGCGCCCTTCCCGACGTGCGCGACGGGCTGAAGCCGGTGCACCGCCGCATCCTCTTCGCCATGCACGAGGCGGGGCTCGCCCCCAACCGCCCGTACCGCAAGAGCGCCACGGTCGTCGGCGACGTGCTGGGCAAGTACCACCCGCACGGCGACAGCGCCGTGTACGACTCGCTCGTGCGCATGGTGCAGGACTTCTCCCTGCGCTACCCGCTGGTGGACGGGCAGGGGAATTTTGGCTCCATCGATGGCGACAGCGCGGCGGCCTACCGCTACACGGAGGCCCGCCTCGCCCCGCTGGCCACCGAGCTGCTGGCCGACATCGACAAGGAGACGGTCGACTTCTCACCCAACTTCGACGACCGGCAGGTGGAGCCGCGCGTGCTGCCGGCGCGCGTTCCCAACCTGCTGGTCAACGGCTCCAGCGGGATCGCGGTGGGGATGGCCACCAACATCCCCCCGCACAACCTGCGGGAGGTGGTGGGGGCGTGCATCCACCTGATCGACAACCCGGAGGCCACCAGCACGGACCTGCAGGCCTTCGTGCGCGGGCCGGATTTCCCCACCGGGGGCGTGATCTACGGGCGCGAGGGGATCCGCGAGGCGTACGAGACGGGGCGCGGGCGCGTGGTGATCCGCGCTCGGGCGCAGATCGAGGAGCGCGAGGACGGGCGCGGCGACCGCATCATCGTCACCGAGATCCCGTACCAGGTCAACAAGGCGCGTCTCATCGAGCACATCGCCGAGCTGGTGCGCGACCGCAAGCTGGAGGGGATCAGCGACCTGCGCGACGAGAGCGACAAGCGCATCCGCATCGTCATCGACCTGCGGCGCGACGCCATCCCCCACATCGTGCTGAACCAGCTGTACAAGCACACCACCATGCAGAGCACCTTTGGGGTGATCATGCTGGCGCTGGTGGACGGGGTTCCGCGCGTTCTCAAGCTGCGGGAGATGGTCTACCACTTCCTGCAGCACCGCCACGAGGTGCTGCGCCGCCGCAGCGAGTTCGAGCTGCGCAAGGCGCGCGAGCGGGAGCACATTCTGGAAGGGCTCAAGATCGCCGTCGACCACATCGACGAGGTGATCGCCATCATCCGCGGCTCGGAAACCACGGAAGAGGCGGGGATCAGCCTGCGCACGCGCTTCACGCTCAGCAACCGCCAGTCGGACGCCATCCTCAACATGCGCCTGGCCCGCCTCACGGGGCTGGAGATCGAGCAGCTGGAGGGCGAGCTGGCCGAGGTGCGCGCCACCATCGCGGACCTGGTGGACATCCTGGGGAACGAGGCGCGCCGCCTGGAGATCATCAAGGAAGAGCTGCGCGAGGTGGCCGACCGCTACGGCGACGAGCGACGCACCGAGATCCTGGGCGACGCGGGCTCCTTCTCCATCGAGGACCTGATTCCCGACGAGGAGATGGTGATCACCGTCTCGCACGCCGGCTACATCAAGAGCCAGCCGGTGGCGGCGTACCGGGCGCAGGCGCGCGGCGGGCGTGGCATCAGCGGGGTGACGACCAAGGAAGCGGACTGGGTGGAGCACCTGTTCCTGGCGCGCACCCACGACTACCTGATGTTCTTTACCCGCGAGGGGCAGTGCTACTGGCTCAAGGTGCACGAAATTCCGCAGGGGTCGCGCGGGAGCCGTGGCAAGCCCGTGGTGAACCTGATCAACGTGGAGCCGGACGAGAAGATCGCCGCGCTGGTGCCGGTGCGTGAGTTCGCGCACGACAAGCACCTGATCTTCGCCACCCGCAAGGGCGTGGTGAAGAAGACGGCGCTCGCCGCCTACGGAAACCCGCGCAAGGTGGGCCTGAACGCCATCAACGTCCTTGAGGGCGACGAGCTGATCTCCGTGCAGGTCTCGGACAGCAGTTGCGAGGTGATCCTGGCGACCTACGAGGGGATGGCGATCCGCTTTCCGCAGGGGCGCATCCGCGAGATGGGGCGCGCGACGACGGGCGTGCGCGGCATCGCGCTGCAGGGCGACGACCGCGTGGTGGGGATGGTGGTCACCAAGCCCGGCCCCACGCTGCTGGTGGTCACCGAGACGGGGATGGGGAAGCGCACCGACGTGGAGGCGTACCGCCTGCAGGGCCGCGGCGGCAAGGGCGTGATCAACATCCGCACGACGGACAAGACGGGGCGCGTGGTGGCGATCATGGAGGTGCACCCGGGCGACGAGCTGATGGTCATCACACGCCAGGGCGTCATCAACCGCCAGCCGGTGAACGGGATCCGCGTGATTGGCCGCAACACGCAGGGTGTGAAGCTGATCAACCTGGGGCCCAAGGACACGGTGATGGACGTGGCGCGCGTGGTGAACGAGGACGCCGTCCCGGAGCCCATCGTCTCCGAGGCCGAGGAAACGACGGAGATCGTGCCTTCCGCCGCGCTCGAGGAGGACCTGGGCCTCGATGAGGAGCTGGAGGACGACGACGCCGTTGACGCGGACGACGTGGACGACGAGGAGCTTCCAGAGGACGACTACACGGACGACCACCTGGACTCGCTCGGCGACCTGGACGACGAAGTCTGAGACCGGGTCCCATCCCGGCTCGTCACCTCGCTGCCCCTCCCCCAATAACTACCTGGGGGAGGGGCAGTCGCATGTATGGGTGCGCGGGTGCCCCGGGCGTCGCGGGGGCAGCCACGTGGGGCGGCCCCTGCCGGGTTTGGGGTTGGGTGCGAAGGGCGGGGGTCGAGGCGGAGGCAAGGGCGGGCGCGATGAATCGCGCCCCTACGGGTTCGTGGGTGAAGCGGGGGGTCCGGGCGGGGCGAGGGATGGCAGACACGCGGGTCTGCCCCTACGGGATGGGGGTAGGCGGCAGGCGGTGGCGGCACGGACATTTGGACCACACACGGAGTTCTCCCCCTCGCCCGCCCTGCGTCCCCGCAGGCGGGGGAGGGCCGGGGGAGGGGGCACCCTGCATGCGCCGGACGCCAGCAATGCACGCGACGCCCCCTCTCTCGATAACGGCGAGGGCGCAGCCCTCTCCTGTTATCGGGAGAGGGGGCAGCGAGGAACGAGCGGGGGTGAGGGCTACCCGCGCCGCCCCCGCGGCCGGCGCGGCGGCCTGCGCGGCTTCGGCTTGGGCTTCGGCTTCGGCTTGGGCTGCGCGGCGATGGTGCCGGGGCGGGGGGTGATCTTGACGTCCGTGATGGACAGCACGGCGGCGGTGTTCACCGTCTGGCGCACGCGGTAGATCTCGCCGGTGGTGCCGCCGTCGTACGTGCGGTTGGTAAGGATGATCACGAACATGTCGCGCTGTGGATCGATCCAGACGGAGGTGCCGGTGAAGCCCAGGTGCCCAAAGGAGCTGGACGAGAGGTAGTCGCCCGCGGACGAGCGGGGGCCGGGCTTGTCCCACCCCAGGCCGCGCTTGCCGGGGAGCCCCTGCGGCGCCGCGAAGATGCGCACCGTGCGCGGCGACCACACGCGCCGGGCGCCGTACGCTCCGCCGTTCAGCATCGTCTGCGCGTAGACCGCGATGTCGCGGGCTGTCGAAAAGAGCCCCGCGTGGCCCGTCACGCCCCCCAGCCGGAAGGCGTTCGCGTCGTGCACCACACCGTCGATGGTGTACGGCCGCTGCGAGCGGAGCGCGGTGGGTACCGTGATCGGCTGCACCAGCGCGACGGGGGGATCGTACTGCGTAGACTGCATCCCCAGCGGGCCGTAGACGCGCCGCGCCAGGAACTGGTCCACCGGCACCTCCGCTCGCCGCCGCACGACCTCGGCCATGGTGATCATCCCGAAGTCGCTGTACTCCATCTTCTCGCCCGGGCTGTAGACGAGCGGAGTTCGGTAGACCCGCCGCAGCGCCTGCTCCGGGTCGCGTGCGTCGGCGTACAGGTCCGCGCCGGCGGGGAGGCCGGAGGTGTGGGTGAGGAGGTGGCGGATGGTGACGTCGCTCTTTTCGCCCCCGCGGAAGAGCGGCACGTACCGCCGCACCGGCGCGTCCAGCGGGAGCTGGCGGTCGTCCACCAGCGCCATCGCCGCGGCCGTCGTGCCCACCACCTTGGTGAGCGACGCGAGGTCGAACAGGGTGGTCTCGGGGTCCACCGGGACGCCGCCGGTGCGGCCGTAGCCCGTGATCTTCACCAGCTTCCCCCGCCGCCCCACCGCCACCGCCGCGCTGGTGAAGATCCCGTCGTCGATCGCCTTCCTCATCAGCCGGTCGATGCGGGCCAGAGAGTCGGCGCTCATCCCGGCCTCCTTGGCGGGGGCGCGCTGCAGCGTGCGGGCGGCAGGCCAGGCGAGCGGCCGCGGCGCCACCTCCTCACGCTCCAGCACGCCAGATACCGCGCGCGCCGCCGCCCGCTGCGCCTCCGGCCCCGTGCCCCACGCCAGCACCGCCGAGGGGACCTGGGGAAGCGAGTCGCCGGGCGCGGGGAGAAAGGTGACGTAGACGATGCGGCGCGAGGCCGTGTCCGCGGGGGCGGTGGTGCTGTCGCGCTTCACCGTGTCCACCGGGATGGCGACACCGGGGAGCCGGTCCACCACGCGCGGCGCCGCCCCGGGCAGCGCGACGGCTACCACGCAGGGCGCATCGTTGGCGGGCCACGCCGTCAGCGCGGAGAGCGGGCCGCGGCGCGCCACCCACGGCGTCCCCAGCGCTGCCAGCCCGCGCGAGCGGCGCGCCAGCTCGGCGGTGAAGACGGGGAGATGCATGTTCTTGGGAAGGACGAGGACGGTCCGAGTGCAGCCGCGCAGGAGGGTGGCGGGCGCCGTGCCCGCCACGTTCACGGCGCGCCCGTGGAGCTCCTCCGCCAGCCCGAGCGCCTCCGCTCCACGCAGGGCGGCGCGCACGGTGGAGAGTGAGTCCTGGCGCGGGCGATCCACCCCCAGCCGCGCCTTGGCGGCGAAGATGCGCCGCACGGCCTCCTCCACCCGCGCGGCGGAGAGCGTGCCCCGCTCCACCGCGGAGGCCAGCGTTCGCACCACGGCGGCGGGATCGTCCACTCCCACCAGCAGGTCCGCGCCCCCCGCGATGGCCGCGACCGGGGCCCCGGCCCCGAAGCGGGCGCGGAGGGGGCTGCCGGGGCCCACTTCGGCCACCAGGAGCCCGTCGAAGGCCATGTCGCGGCGCACCACGCCCGCCCCCGCCACCGGCGACAGGGGGAGCGGAACGGAGTCGCCCGTGAGCGCGGGGAGCGCCACCCAGCCGAGCTGCACCCCCATCACGCTGTCCTGCACCGCGGAGCGGAGCGCCGCCAGCCCTCCGGCCTCCAGCGCGGCGCGGTCCCAGCGCAGGATCGGCGGGACGGCTCCGGAGGCCCAGCGCGGCGGGTCGAGCGCGGTGACCAAGGCGGGGAGCCCCGCCGCCCGCAGGTCGCGGAGGAACTCGGCCGTCGCCGCGGGGCCCCCGGTAGTGGTGACGTCGCCCGGCACGCCTCCAGAGGGGCCGGGCAGACGCGGGCCGGGGATCACCGCGAGGTCGATGCCCACCGCCTTCGCCTCCGCGGCGACGGCCTGCGCGGCGCGGGTGTTGATGACGGCGGGGCCCAGCTCGGACGGCGCGGGAAGCTCCGTGCCGCCATCCAGCACCGCGCCCACACCGCGCTCCAGCCGCGCCACCACCAGCGGCGGCACCGGCCACCCGCGCCGCAGCGAATCCAGGAGGACGGCCGCGCGCTCCGCCCCGCCCCCCGCCAGCTCGATCCCTCCCACCCGCGGCGTATCCGCGAGGGCGGCGGGGAGTCCGGAGGCGGGGACCGCCACGCGCGCGACCACCATCTGCGCCAGCTTGTGGCGCAGTGGCATGCCGGCGATGCGTCCCGGCGTCCAGGGATTTTCCGGCGGGGGCGACGAGCAGGCGGCGAGCGCCGCCATCGCGAGCACCGCGAAGTGGAGCCGTCCCGCGATGGAACGGCGGATGATGCGCGAAAGCAAGTTTTCCATTCGGTCTGCGTCAGTCGGGGCGCCCGGCGGGCCGCCCCCGCGCAGGAACGGCACGAACCGGACCCGCGCCGTGGGACACATCTGGTGCAACGATGCGGCGCAGATGCCTCAGCCGCGCCACCCGCGTCACGCAGAAACCCGCGAAAACGTTCACACTGTGCATGTCGCGGGGGTGGTCCGGCTCTTGCCCCTCGCGCGCCAGGACAGCCATTCGCCTAGCCGGACTCCCCCGGGCAATCCGCCCGCGCCCCGATCGGTCTCCAAGCATCTCTTCCACGAGTTCCGCCGCCCGCCGGCACTACGACGGGACACCGCGCGCACCCTCCCACGGCGCCGCGATCCCGCCACGGGCTGAGAACCATACATCGTGACATGAGCGACACCCCCACCACGGTCTTCGTTGCCGACGACAACGCGTCCATCCTCCACGGGCTGGAGCGGGCGCTGCGGGCGAGCGGCTACGCCGTGCACACGGCCACCAACGGCCACGCCATCATGCGGCTGCTGGAGGCGGCCCCCCAGCCGCCCGACCTGGTGCTGCTGGACGTGATGATGCCGGAGATGAGCGGCCTGGACGTGCTGCGCCGCCTCCGCACGGAGCCGCGCTGGGCGGACGTGCCCGTGGTGCTGATCACGGCCACCAACGACGGCGCGCTCCCCGTCTCCGCGCTGCGCGACGGGGCGGTCGACTTCCTCACCAAGCCCTTTCGCCTGGACGAGCTGCTGGCGCGCGTGCACTCGCACGTCCTGCGCAACCGCGAGCTGCGCCGGGTGCGCGAGCAGGCCCGCATCCGCCTGGAGACGATCGACCTGATCCGCGAGCTGAACCGCGTGGTCACGGCCGACGAGATGTTCCACCTGGTGACCTCGCGCACCGCCCAGATCCTGGGCGTGGCGCGATGTTCCGTGCTGGTGGTGGAAAAGGGGGAAACGGAGGTGCGCATCGCCGCCTCCTCGCAGGGCCAGCCCGAGGACAGCCTCGGGCTGCACCTGGAGGACTACCCCGAAGTGGCGGAAGCGCTTCGTACGGGCCAGCCGGTGAAGGTTCGCGACGCGGATTCTTCCCCCCTCTTCGACGGGGTGCGCGGCGACTGGGCGGCGCGCGGCTTCGTGCGCCCGCTGCGCTCCTCCATCGTGGTCCCCTTCGCCATCGCGGAGGGGATGACGGGGCTCTTCGTGGAGCGCGCCACGGTGGACGAGCCGGCGCTGGGCGAGGAGGCGGCGGAGCTGGCGGTGCGCGTGGTGGAGGCGATCGTCCAGGCGTGCGACCGCGTGCAGGTCTTTCAGCGGCTGGTGGAGCAGCGCGAGCGCGCCCACGACATCGCCAACACGGACGAGCTCACCGGGTGCTCCACGCGTCGCTCGCTCCTCCTGTACCTGCAGGGGGAGCTGGACGCGGCGCGCGAGCGGGGCGAGCCGGTGAGCGTGGCGGTGCTGGACCTGGACCACTTCAAGCAGATCAACGACACCTGCGGCCACATTGCCGGCGACGCGGTGCTGCGTGCCCTGGGCGCCTGGCTCACGGCCGAGGGTGCCGCGCGCCCGCACGACCGCGCCGGCCGCTACGGCGGCGACGAGTTCGTGGCGGTGCTCCCCGGCACGGGGCCGGCGGGCGCGCGGCGCTTCGCCGAGCGGGCGCGGAAGCACATCTCCTCCATCCCCTTCGTCTTCGGCGACGTGGCGGTGCGCGCCACCCTCAGCGCCGGCATCGCCTCCTGGCCCGACTGCGACGCCGCCACCGGCGAAGAGATCATCGCCGTGGCCGACGCGGCGCTCTACACCGCCAAGGAGCGCGGCCGAGACCAGGTGTGCCTGCCCCCGGAGCTGGGGGTGGGATAATGGATGGCGGGCGGGCCCCTGAAAACCGGGGGATGAATCCCCCGGCTGGAACCACGGGAAAGCGGCTAAAGCCGGCTCGAGAAGCGCGATATCAGACCCCGAGTCCGCGCAGGCGGACTTTGTGCTTTTGTTGCCGCGAGTTCACTCGCCCGGGGACCAGGGAAACCAGGCAACCCAAGCAACCAGTCACCCCGGGCAAACAGGGCTCCTTCAGGGCTCCGGCTTCAGGACGCCGCGCTTGACGGCGGCTTCGAGGGGGGTGGGGACGGCGTAGTAGGGCTCGCCCATGCGCGCGGCAAGGTCGCGGACGCTGTCGGCGCGGGCGTTGTAGAGGTCGGCGGCGGCGGCGTGGCGGTCGTGGGCCTGCTGGTACTCGCGCAGGCGGACGTTGCGCTCCACCACGTGGCGGTTGTAGCGCTCCAGCTCGGCCTTGTACCGGCCGTACAGCGCCGTGGGAAGGTAGCCGCCGTTGGAGAGGCGGTTGTAGCGCATCAGCGAGCGCCGCTCCTCGTCCAGCTTGCGGTCCTCCGCCTCCATCACCGCGCGCCTCCTGCGCGCCTCCGCCCGCGACAGCGTCAGCTCCGCCCCCGAGTCCAGGAGGCGCTCGCGCAGCTCGCCCACCTGGCGCCGCTCGTCGCGGAACGCCGCCCAGCGGTAGAGCTGCTCGCTCAGCTTTACCCCGACGACGGCCAGGAGCACCAGGAGCATGAAGCGCGGCGTCGACTTCATCGCGGAGCGGCGGATGCGGGGTGGCGGAGAGCGCGCGCGGAGGGCGCAACGTGCGCGCCCGATGGAAGATGCAGGCTCCGTCCAAAGTCCGCAACATCCGCATCGCCGCACCCGCATCGCGCGCGCCCGCGCGAGGAAACACGTGTGTACGTGGCACGTATCGTGCGGCGTCTGATTCGTCTCGACCGGGACGCGCAACGGCGTCCGGCGCGAAGGACCCAGCAGGAGGAGCACGCGATGCAGCCCAGCCGTAGACGCCCCCCACCGCCCTGGGAACGAGGAGGAGCCGCCCCCCGGCATCCGGTGGGCCGCACCCGCCGCCGCTTCACCGACTCGCCGGAGTGCGCGCAGCGCTATCGCCGCGCCTACGACGGAGCCGGTGACCGCAGCATCGACGGCGAGCGCCGCGTGAGCGAGGGGCTGCAGGTCCGCCGCCGGCAGCATGGCGGGCTGATGCAGGGCCTCCGCCGCACACCGCTCCGCGACGGGCTCGTGGGGCTGGCGATCGTGGGCGGCGCCGCGCCGCTGGCGATGTCGCGCCTGGACGCCCTGCGCACCGACCGGTCGCACGAGTCGATCGTCCCCACCGTGGGGAACATCGTCCCGCTCACGAACGGCGCGGTAGGTCAGGCCTGGCGCGACGCCACCAACGAGGTGGAAGCCAAGGCTACCGAGCAGGTGGCGGCCAAGTCGGTCGAGCGCGACGCGTTCATCCAGCAGAAGATCGAGCGCTACAAGGACATGGGGCTCGACCGCAAGCTGGCGGAGAGCATCTACGACCTCGCCCTGGAGGAGAAGATCGACCCGGACATCGCGTTCGGGCTGGTGCGCACCGAGAGCGAGTTCAAGGCCACCGCGCAGAGCCACGTGGGCGCCGTCGGCCTCACGCAGCTGATGCCCGCCACCGCCCGCTGGATGCGCCCGGGGACGCAGGTCGCCGACCTGCGCAAGCCGGAGGTCAACCTCTCGATCGGCTTCCGCTACCTGTCTGAGCTGATCGAGAAGTACGACGGCGACAAGGAGCTGGCGCTCCTGGCCTACAACCGCGGCCCCGGCACCGTGGACCGCGTGCTGAAGCGCGGCGGCAACCCGGACAACGGCTACGCCAAGGCCGTTTTCACCGGCGAGGGCGTGCACCGATAGACGCACTGCCAGCGTGCGAAGCGGGCCCCGGAGCGATCCGGGGCCCGCTTCGTTTTTGCGCGGTCAGAGGCCGGGGCGCAGGAGGAAGATCCACTCCCAGCCGTCTTCGCCGCGCATGAAGCCGGCGCGCAGGTCGGGGTAGTTGGGCGTGGTGGCGTACTCCGGCGGCGCCGCCCACACGCGGGTGCCGGGGACGGCCGCGACCCCGCGGTCCAGCAGCCCCGGAAGACGCGCCAGGTTCTGCGCGCGCGTGCTCATGAGCTCCCGCACGGCCGGGATCACCCCCTCGGTGCCGCCGTGCGCGTGCACAAAGGTGCGCGACATCGCCATGCGCAGGGCGGCGGAGTCGCGCCGCACGGCCGCCGTGCGCACCGCCAGCACGAACTCCGCGAGGTCGCCGTTGCGCGCGTCGGCGGGGGTCTGCGGCACCCAGATCACGCGTCCGCGGTCCGCCCAACCCACCGGAGCGCCGGGGCACACCACGCAGCGAAGCTCGAGAGAATCGCCCGCGTCCTGCACCACGGCGAGCCGCATCCCCAGGTACGGGAGGCGCGTGGGGACGGGGCCGCGGAGGAGGAGCCCCGCCTCCCGGCTCCACACCTCGACCGGCTGGACGATGGGCGCCACCACGGCCGGAAAGGGATCCAGCGGCGGGATTGGAGGCGGAGCCGGCGGCGGGGGCGGAGGGCTCGCGCAGGCGGCGGCGAACAGGAAAAGTGCGGCGGCGTATCGCTTCATCGGCGGGTCGGGTGGTGTGCGTGTGGGCGGCCGCGGTTTTCCGCGCCGCCGCGCGCGTGTAAATTCGCCCGATCCGTCCCGAACGCAACCCGTGCCCGGAGCCGCCGCTGAATCCCGCCTCTCCCGCCCCGCTCGCGCTCCTCTGCTCCGTCCCCATCGAGTGCGCCGCCCTCGTGGACGCGCTGGACGGCCGGCGCGAGGAGCTCGTGGGCCGCAAGTCCGCGTGGAGCGGGCACCTGGACGGGGTGCCGGTCATCCTCTTCCCCTGCGGGATGGGGAAGACGAACGCCGCCCACGGCGCCACCGCGCTCCTCGAATCGCGGCCGGTGCGCGGCGTGCTGGGCTTCGGCGTGGGCGGCGCGTATCCCGGTTCAGGGTTGATGCTGGGCGATGTCGCCCTCGCCTCGCGCGCCGTCTACGGCGACGAAGGGGTGGCCGCCCCGGACGGTTGGATCGACACGGGGGGGATCGGCATCCCCCTGGTGGAGCTCGGCGGCCGGAGCTGGTTCAACGCCTTCGACGCGGATGCGGCCCGCGTCGAGGCGGCGCGCCGTGCCCTGGAGGCGGCGGGGATGGCGGCGCGCGTGGGACCGTTCGTCACCGTCTCCACCTGCTCCGGCACCGATGCCCGCGGCATTGAGCTCGCCACGCGCTTTGGCGGCCTGGTGGAGGGGATGGAAGGCGCGGCGCTGGCGCACGTCGCCACGCTGTACGACGTTCCCTTTCTGGAGCTGCGCGCCATCAGCAACGCCGTCGAGGACCGCGATCTCTCCCGCTGGCGCCTCCGCGACGCTGCCGACGCGGCGCAACGGGCCGTGCGCGTGGTCGTCCGTGCGTGGGACACGCCACCGGAGGGGCGTAGACCGTAGGCCGGAGACGGGGCGGGCACGGGCAACCACGTGGGGCGAGGTCGGGGTGCGATGAAAGACAGCGGGTGGGGGACCTACATTCACTGAGACGGGCGGGCGCGTGGACGACATCAGGCGGGGGGACCTCCGCGAGCGGCTCCTGGGCCGCATGGCGGCTGGGGTGGAAGGGGAGGCGGCGGACTTCGACGAGCTGGCGCGCGGCGTGTTCGCGCACCAGTTCGCCTGCAACCAGCCATACCGGCTGTTCTGCGAGCGGCGCGGCGCGACACCGGATTCGGTGACGAGCTGGGAGGAGATCCCCGCCGTACCCACCGACGCGTTCAAGGCGGCCGCGCTGGTGTGCGGCGATCCTGAACGCGCGGCGGCCATCTTCCGCACCAGCGGCACCACCGCCGGCGCCGAGCGCCGCGGAACGCACTACCTCCCCGACCTCGCGCTCTACGACGCCGCGCTCCGGGCCGGCTTCCTCGCCCACCTCCTCCCCGACGGCGCACCCATCCGCTTCCTCTCGCTGGTCCCGCGCGCGGCGGAAGTGCGCGATTCGTCGCTCTCGCACATGGCGGCGGAGTTGATCCGCGACTACGGCAAGCCGGGAAGCGGCACCTTTGTCTCGGCCGATTTCGGGATCGCGCACGAGGAGTGGACGGCGGCGCTGCGCACGGCGGAGGAGGATGGCGAGCCCGTGTGCGTCCTGGGGACGGCGTTCGCGCTGGTGCACGCGCTGGACGCGATGGCGGCGCGCGGCGAGCGATTCCGGCTTCCGCACGGCTCGCGGCTGATGGACACGGGCGGCTTCAAAGGGCGCACCCGCGAGGTGTCGCGGGGCGAGCTGTACGGCGCCATCCGCGAGCGGCTGGGGATCGCGCCGGAGTGGTGCGTGAACGAGTACGGGATGACGGAGATGAGCTCGCAGTTCTACGATGGGATTGCGGGCTCCGCGGCGACGGACCTCGCGCGGCGGCGGCACGTGGGCCCGCCGTGGGTGCGGACGCGGGCCACCGATCCGGAAACGCTCCGCATCCTGCCGCACGGCGAGATCGGTGTGCTCCGCCACTGGGACCTCGCCAACCTGGACTCCGTCGCCTTCATCCAGACCTCGGACCTGGGCTTCAGCTCGCCCGAGGGGTTCCGCGTGATCGGACGTGCGCAGGGGGCCGAGGCGCGCGGCTGCTCGCTGGCGATGGACGAACTCCTCAGCGCGCTCCGCCACGGCTGAGGCGCCGCCTCCGCACCAGCTGCGCGATCCCCGCGAGCGCCAGGAAGATGGCCGCCGCTAGCAGCGTCTGCGCGAACAGCTTGGCGAGGACGGGCGGATCGAAGAGGCTGTAGAACGCCGCCTTGAATCCGTTCCCCGTCTCGAACTGCACCCTGGGGAAGAGCTTGCCGATGGCGTACGGCTGCGCCGGGGTGAAGGGCCAGCCGAGCATCAGGTTGGTGGGCCCGCTTTCGTCCAGCATGTCCACCAGCAGGTGCGATCCGTAGCCGGTCCCCGCCACCAGCGCCCACCTTCCGCCGGCCGCCGCGTACACCGTCAGCGTCAGCACCACCACCGCGGTGATGCTGTGGGAAAAGGTGCCGTGCAGCGATGCGCCGCGCCCCGTCATCAGCCCGAGCACGATGTCGAAGTCGGGCGACACGGCCAGGAAGCCAGCCAGCGTCCACGCCTTCCAGCGCGGAAGCGGCTTCGCGGCGATCGCGATCTCGGCCAGCCCGGCGCCGATCAGTGCGTGTGCGGGAGGAAACGACATCCGTGGGCTCAAGCGTTGAAATGGCGGAGGGGCGTGAACGATCACGCCCCTCCGCCCGCCGTGCCGTGGCATCAACCGTTCCAGCGACGCCGCACACGGGCGCGAAGAACCGCCGCAACCTCTTGCGCCAGAGTGCTTTGCCCTGGGTCCGCAACTTGCAAAACGCCCCCCCGCCCCGCCGGGGCGCTGACGCAGCACACACCATGACGGGAGGAACGCGATGCCAGGCTACGGACGCGACTACAACCAGGGCGGCGGCTTCATGGACCGCGTGGGGAACGGCTTCCGCCGAATGTTCGGCGGCGGCAACCACTATGGCCACGACTACGACACGGGCGCCGGCTACCACGGCGGAATGCACGGCGGCGGCCACGGCAGCGGGATGGGAAACAGCAACTACGGCGGCCATTTGGAAGGGAA
Source organism: Longimicrobium sp. (assembly GCA_036389135.1). Lineage (NCBI taxonomy): Bacteria > Pseudomonadati > Gemmatimonadota > Longimicrobiia > Longimicrobiales > Longimicrobiaceae > Longimicrobium > Longimicrobium sp. The sequence goes on along the minus strand of DASVQP010000040.1, from coordinate 28,520 downwards.
CGGCCGCTACATGGGCCAGGGCGGCTTCGGCGGCGGGTACGGGCAGGGCGGCTTCGGCGGGCAGGGCGGCTACTCCGGCCCGGGCGGCCATGGAAACCAGGGCGGTTACGGCGGCCAGGGCGGGTTCGGGGGCCAGGGCGGCTACGGCACGCCACGCTTCGGCGGCGGAGGCGGAGGCGGAAATCAGGGCGGCGGCTACTCCGGCCAGGGTTACGGCGGACAGGGCGGCTACGGCAACCAGGGTGGCTACGGCGGCGGGCACCTGGACGAGGACCGCGTGCGCTTCGTGCGCTACGACCGTGACTTCGGCGCGCAGGGCGGCTACGGCTACGGCGCGCAGGGCGGCGGCGCGGGCTACGGCCGCGGGGACATGGATTACGACAACGACTACAACGCCGGCGGCTACCGCGGCGGGCAGGCGCAGGGCGGGATGAGCCGCGGCGCGGGCGGGAATGCCGGTGGGTTCGGTGTCGGCGGGGGCGGGGGCAGCGGCGAATGGGGCAGCTACGGCGGCGGTGGTGCGTACGGCGACTCGAGCGCCTTCCGCGGCTCCAACGCGGGTGGCTTCGAGCCGGGCCGCTACTTCCGCGGCTACGGTGTGGGCAGCTCGCACCGCTACTCGCCCTATTGAGCCGGTGGGCTGAACGGCGGATTGATGAACCGGCGGGCGCTCCTTCACGGGGCGCCCGCCGTGCATTGCGCGCCGCGCAGGGGATCGAGACCAGGCAAGGGCGGGCAGACACGCAGGTCTGCCCCTACCAGTGACGGTGCCGCGGGCGATAGTCGAGGTGGGGGCAGGAGTGGGCGCGATGAATCGCGCCCCTACCACAGCCCGGCAAAACCGCCCCCTCTCTCGATAACGGCGAGGGCGCAGCCCTCTCCTGTTATCGGGAGAGGGGGCAGCGAGGAACGAGCGGGGGTGAGGGCCCTACTCCCCAAACAGATCCCCCGCCCCCGGCACCTGGCGTCTGCCCCGCGCCCGCGGCTGGCGAACCACGCGTTCTTCCGGAAAGATCACCACCGCGTCCGGCTGCGCGAGCGAGCGGAAGACGGCGCGCCCCTCCTTTTTCAGCAGCGCGAGCGCCCCGCGCACCTCGTCCTGCGTCAGGTCCGAATCGGTCAGCCCCGCGAGCACCTCGCGGAACGGAAGCGTCTGCCCGCGATGGCGGCCCGCCAGGAGCTCGGCGGCTGCGATGGGATCTGCGCGGCGCGAGGGCTCCGGTGCGTGCGCCGGTTCACCGCCGAAGAGGTCCAGCACCTGTTCGGGGGGCGGCTCCGCGGGTTCCGCGGTCGGCGTGAAGAGGACGGACGCGGCGCGGTCCTCCAGCCCGGCGCCCTGCACGGCCGCATTCAGCGCCAGCGCCGCGGCGGGCTCGGAGGAAACCAGGAATAGGTACGCGGCGACGGCATCCTCCCCCGCCCCCACGCGCGCAGCCTTGAGCACGCGCCCCTCCGCCGCCTTCTCCAGCCGCGCACGGAAGCGCTCCAGCACCGCCTCCAGCGCCTGGGCTACCCCGCCCTCGCGCTCCGCCGCGCGCCAGCCGAAGACCCACTCGTGCCGAGCATCGCCCAAAAGCGCGGAGCAGCCCTCCACGATGCGCTTCGCGAACGGCGGGAAGTCGGCGAGGGGGCCGCTGAACTTCCCCTGCTTCTCGAAGTCGCCGTGCGGGAAGCGGAGGAGGAGGTCGATGGCGGGATCGCCGAGCACGGCATCGAGCAGGGTCCAGGGGAGGCGGCGGGCGCTCGGCGGGGCCATCCAGAGGAGCGCCCGGGCACGCTCCGGGACCGCGAGCAGCACGTCCGCCACGTTGCGGAAGTCGGCCTCCACCAGCCCCACCTCGCCGGGAGCGAGGGCGGCGGGATCGGCGGCGTCACGGACGCGATCTCCCCACCCGATCCCCTCCAGCTCGGCGCGGAAGCGGGCCAGGAGCGCTGGATCCTCCTCGGCCAGCACGGCCGACGCGAGCTCCGGCGCCGCGTCCAGCACCGCGCGCACCGCCGCCACCGCGCGTGAAGGCCCCTGCCGCCCCGGATCGCCCACCCCGAACGAGTACTCGGCACCCGCGAAGGCATCCAGGTACACGATGCGCTCCGGCGCGCCGGGATCATCCTCCTCCGTGCGCGCGGCTGCACGCGCCGCGTCCCGCGCCCACGCGCCGGCGAACGCGGCGAGCACGGGGTGCAGCGCGGCGTCGGGAACGGGCGGAGCGGGCTTCACGGCAAAGGGCGCGGGGTGGACGGTGGATGCGGGCGAACACTACACCCGAACCCATACCGAAGCAACCCGGCCCGCAGGTTGCTGCACTGCGCGCGGGACGATGGGTGCCACCCGATAACCAGGAGGAATGCCATGGATGCAACCGCGTCGCGCAAGGCGACCGTCGCCTGCTCGTCGTGCGGGCGACTGAACCGCGTGGACCTGTCGCGCGCATCGGACCGGCCGAAGTGCGGCGCGTGCGGACGCCCGATCGCGCTCGACCGCCCGCTGGCGGTGACCGACGCCACCTTCGAGCGCGTGGTCGCCGGATCGGACGTGCCCGTGCTGGTGGACTTCTACGCCGACTGGTGCGGCCCCTGCAAGATCATGGCGCCGGTGCTTGACGCGGTGGCGCAGGCGCGCGCCGGCTCCGTGCTCGTCGCCAAGCTGGACACGGACCGCAACCCCGCCATCGCGCGCCGCTTCCAGATCGCCTCCATCCCCACCCTAATCGTCTTCCGCGGCGGGCGCGAGGTGGGCCGCGAGCTGGGCGCCATCCCCCGCCCGCGCCTGGAAGCGCTGCTGGACGGCGCGACGAGGTGATACCGTTTCTCGCGGCGGCGCAGGAGGGGAGAACAGCGGAAGAAAAGCATCACACAGAGACGCGGAGGGGTACGGAAAGGCCACAGAGATACCCCTTCTGCTTTTCTCTCAGTTGCCTCTGTGGCTCTGTGCGAGGCCATCTGTTCACCTTTGTTGCTCTCCCGTCTGGTGCGGGGGCATGCGTTGCATCTGCTCAATCCGCCGCGACCGCCGCCGGCTCCAGCTCTACGCTCCAGTTGATGCGGGTGTCGGGGGCAAGCGAGGCGGCTACCGAGCAGTACTTGTCGAACGAGAGCTGAACGGCGCGCTCCACGTGCTCGCGCGGGGAGCCGGTGGCGACGCGGAAGGTGAGGTGGAGGTCGGTCAGGCGGCGCGGCGGGTTGGGGGCGCGGGAGAAACGCACCGAGACGCTGCACGCGCTGGGGGGCGTGCGGCGCTTCTCCAGGTAGTCGATCACGTCGATGGCCGAGCACGACGCGATCGCCACCACGAGCGTATCCACGGGGCTGGGCGCGGCCTCCCTGTTCCCATCCACCACCAGCGTGGGACCTCCGGCGGGGCCGCCGCGGTAACGCATCCCGCCCTCCCAAACCACCTCGACCGGGTACTCCACGGGCACTCCCTCCGGCATCACTTCCTCCTCGTTCGTCAGTCGTCGCGCTGGACCGTGTAGGACAGCGTCACCATGCCGCTAGGATACGTGCGCGTTCCCGCGAGCGCGAGTGCGGTGCGCGGCGCGCCGGGCGGCAGCAGCGGCACGCCCCCGCCCAGCAGGATGGGTACGACGGTGACTTCCACCGAGTCCACCTGGCCCGCCGCGAGCAGGCTCCGGAACAGCTCGCCGCCGCCGAACAGCCATATCTCGCCCTCGCCGGGCTCGGCGCGCAGGGTGGCGACCACCCCGCCCGCATCCTCAGCGACGACCGTGACGCCGGGGTGATCCTCCGGACGCAACGTGCGCGAGAAGACGTAGACGCGCGTGCCGGGTGCCCAGGGCGCCTGGCCGGTCCGCGTTAGATCGTAGCTGCGCCGTCCCAGGAGCACCGTATCGACCCTGGCGAAGATCGCGGCGAAGTCGACTGTGGGATCGTGCGGAATCCAATCGAACTCGCCCTCAGGCCCGGCGATGTACCCATCCAGAGTCGCGGCCACGTTGTATCGCACCCGGCGCATACTCCCTCCTTTCTCTCTTGAGCCTCTGTGTCTCTGTGTGAGCCCGCTGTTGCGGTTCCTCAGATGCTCGCCACGTGCCGCCCCGCGAGCTCCCGCAGCCAGCCGTGGATGTGGCCGTTGCTGGCCAGCACCCGCCCCGTGTCGAGCGGCTCGCCGGAGTCGCCGGGCCAGCCGGAGACGCGCCCTCCCGCCTCGCGCACCAGCAGCATCCCCGCCGCCACGTCCCACGGCGCGAGGCCGACCTCGAAGAAGCCATCCAGCCGCCCCGCCGCCACGTTCGCCAGGTCCAGCGCCGCGCTGCCGTCGCGGCGCACGTCGTGAGTGGCGCGCACCGCATCCGCCACCAGCGACATGTAGGCGTCCAGGTTCCCCTTCCCCTTTTTGAACGGAAAACCGGTGCCGAGCAGCGCTCCAGACGGCTCGCGCACCGTGCTGGTGTGGATCGGCTCACCGTTCAGGAAGGCGCCGCACCCCCGCGCCGCGTGGAAGACCTCGCGCAGAAAGGGCGCGTGGATCACCCCCGCGGCCGGCCCGTCGTCGTCCGCAAAGGCGATGCTCACGCACACGAACGGATGGCCGTGCACGAAATTCGTGGTGCCGTCCACCGGGTCCACGATCCACCGACGGCCGGACGTGACCGCCCCCGACGAGAGCTCCTCGCCCACCACGGCGTCGTCCGGAAAGCGCTCGCGGATGCGCTCCGTCACCAGCCGCTCCACCGCCTCGTCCACCTCGGTCACCAGGTCGGCGCGGCCCTTGAGGCGCACGCGGTCGGCGCCGGTGCGCGCGGCGATCAGCTCGGCGGCGTCGTACGCGGCGTCGAGGGCAAGGCGGAGCTCGTCGTGGAACGGCGTGGTCATCGGGAACGGGGCACGGGTGGAACTTAGGGTGACGTCCGGGATACGCATGCAGCGGCCCGCCCGGTGGATCTGGCGTCCTTTTGGGACCGATGGTACATTGGGCGTTTCCGCGCGTAAAAGCCACCCGTCGCAGCGAAAGTCCGGCCTCCGGTCGTACGTCCGAACGCACGCAAGTCACCCTTCCACCCACCCGTCACGGTCACGCCATGGCAAACACCCCCAACGAGTCGCCGAGGGAGGCAGCCGCCACCCTGGACCTCCCCCCATCGCAGACCGGCTTCGCGGATACGAGCTTCTTCGGCCATCCGCGGGGGTTGTCGACGCTGTTCTTCACCGAGCTGTGGGAGCGCTTCTCGTACTACGGCATCCGGCCGCTCCTGGTGCTGTTCATGACGGCGGCGATCGCCAGCGGCGGCTTCGAGCTCCCGCGCGAGCAGGCGTCGGCCATCGTGGGGATCTACGCGGCCAGCGTATACCTGGCCTCGCTCCCCGGCGGGTGGGTGGCGGACCGGATCCTGGGCCTGCGCCGCGCCATCTTCTGGGGCGGCGTGCTGATCGCGCTGGGGCACCTGGCCATCGCGCTCTCGGCCGTCTTCGAGCGGAGCGCCTTCTTCCTCGGGCTGGTGCTGATCGTCCTGGGAACGGGTCTGCTGAAGCCGAACATCTCGGCCATCGTGGGCGACCTGTACCCCGAGGGCGGCGCGCGGCGTGACGCGGGCTTCTCCATCTTCTACATGGGAATCAACATCGGCGCGCTGGTGGCGCCGCTGGTCACCGGCTTCCTGGGAGAGGACCAGGAGCGCTTCGGCTGGCACTACGGCTTCGGCGCGGCGGGTGTCGGAATGGTGATCGGCCTCATCTGGTACTCGCTGTCGGCCAAGCGCACGCTGGGGAACATCGGGATGGAGCCCTCGCGCCACGCGGACCCCGTGGTGGACGCGCGGCAGCGCCGCAGCGCCGTGATGGGGCTGTCCGTCTTCGTCGCCGTGCTCGCGCTGGTGGTGATCCTGGGGATGGCGGGCTTCATCAACGTCAACCCGGTGAGGGTGGCGGAGAACATGAGCTACGTCATGCTGGGGATGGCGATCCTCTACTTCCTCTACCTCTTCGTGGCGGGCGGTCTGAGCACGGACGAGATGAAGCGGGTGGCGGTCATCATCGTCCTCTTTCTCTTCGCGGTCATCTTCTGGTCGGCATTCGAGCAGGCGCCGACCTCGCTGACGCTCTTCGCGGCCGACTTCACGGACCGCCACGTCTTCGGGTGGGAGATGCCGGTCACCTGGCTGCAGGCGGCAAACTCACTCTTCGTGATCCTGCTGGCGCCGGTGTTCGCGGCGATCTGGGTGGGGCTGGCGCGGCGGCGCGGCGACCTGAGCAGCCCCGCGAAGTTCTCGCTGGGCCTTCTCTTCGCGGCCGTGGGCTTCGCCATCATGATCTTTGCGGCCAACGCGGTGCTTTCCGGCGGCGCCGGCACGCGGGTCTCGGCGTGGTGGCTCATCGCCAGCTACTTCTTCCAGACGGTGGGCGAGCTGTGCCTGAGCCCGGTAGGCCTGTCGTCGATGACCAAGCTGGCGCCCCGCAAGTACGCGGGCCAGATGATGGGCGTGTGGTTCATGGCCGCCGCGCTCGGAAACCTGATCGCGGGGATCGTGGGCGGGCACGTGGACCCGGAGAACCCGGCGCAGATGCCGGCGCTCTTCGAGCGTACCACGCTCTCGCTGCTGATCGCGGCCGCGGTGCTGGCCGCGCTGATCATCCCCATCCGGCGGATGATGGCGACCGCCTCCGACGAGCGGCCCGCGGGCGTGCACTGACGCGCGGCGGGGCGAGGTGACGCGAACGGGGCCCCACACGCGGGCCCCGTTCGCCGTTCATGGGGAACGCGCGCCGCGCAGCCGTTTACAGGAGGCCACACGGCGGATCCCCCGCCCGCGGCGCGACGAACAGAACAAGCATGCTGAGCGACGAGCAGATCGGCGAAAAGATCCGGGCGCTGGAGCTGGAGGAGGACTACATCCGCGAGCTCCTGGCCTCGCTCGGCTTCGACCCCGCGGACGGCTTCACCTCCGCTTCCATCGCGGCGCTGGAGCGCGCGACGATGGACGAGCGCCGGCGGGCGGCGTTGCGGACGCTGGCGCTCGCGCCGGACTGAACTTCGGGGAATGGGGAATGGGGGGAATGGGGAATGGTAGCTTCAACAGCCACAACCGCCTGGGGCTGTCCCCAACCTGTCCCTGATCCCCTCTGCCGTTCCCGATTCCCCATTCCCCACTCCCCATTCCCCGATGTTCCACCTCGACCCCTCCGACCCCACCCCCATCGAAGCCCAGCTCGTCCGCACCGTGCGCTCGGCGCTGGGGGCGGGGCTGCTGGCGCCTGGCGAGCGGATGCCCACCGTGCGGCAGCTCGCGGTGGACCTGCGCGTGGGGGCCAACGCGGTTGCGCGCGCGTACGAGGAGCTGGAGCGGCAGGGGGTGCTCGAAACGAAGCAGGGGGTAGGGACCGTAGTGCGGTTGTCCCCGAGCGCCATCAAGCACGACGAGTTGCTCGCCGAGCTCTCGGCGCTGGAGGACACCTTGCTCCGGGAAGCGAGCGAGCTGGGGTTTTCGCTGGACGAGGTCATCATCCACCTGGACAGCCGCCGCCCGCGGTAAGAGGCACTCATGGCAGGCAACAGCATCGTACCCTCAAAGGGCAACATGATCGCGCCGCAGAGCAACGCGCCGCGTCCCAACTTCATCTCGGCCATTGCCTTCGGCCTCCCCACGGTGGCCGGGGCGATGACGGCGGCGGCGGTGAACACGCCGCTGGCGGCGGCGGTGGGGCTGGGGCTCGGCATCGTGGCCGCGCTCTCGCCCAAGATCGCGCAGCACTGGGAGCGCGCCGTGGTGCTGCGCTTCGGGCGCTACGCGGGGCTGCGGGGGCCCGGGCCCTTTTTCGTGATCCCCTTCGTGGACAGCATCTCCGCGTGGGTGGACCAGCGCACCGTCACCACCGCCTTCACCGCCGAGGAGACGCTCACCTCGGACACGGTGCCGGTGAACGTGGACGCCGTGCTCTTCTGGACCGTCTACGATCCCGAGAAGGCGGCGCTGGAGGTGCAGGACTACACGGCCGCCATCAGCTGGGCCTCGCAGACGGCGCTGCGCGACATCATCGGCCGCACCTCGCTCTCCGAGCTGCTGCGCGGCCGCGTCCGCATCGAAAAGGAGCTGCAGGCGCTGATCGACGAGCGCACCACCCCCTGGGGCGTCACCGTGCACTCGGTTGAGATGCGCGACGTGGTGATCCCCGCCGCCCTGCAGGACGCCATGTCGCGCGAGGCGCAGGCGTCGCGCGAGAAGTCGGCGCGCATCATCCTGGGCGAGGCCGAGGTTGCGATCGCGGAGCTGTTCGAGAAGGCCGCCGAGCGCTACCGCGACAACCCCACCGCGCTCCAGCTGCGGCAGATGAACATCCTGTACGAGGCGCTGAAGCAGAAGGGCGGGATGATGGTGATCCCGAGCAGCATCGTGGAGTCGATGGGTCCGGCGGGGGTGATGGGAACCGCCGCGCTCGCCGCCCAGGCGCAGCAGAAGCAGGACGCCGACACCACCGTCGCCGAGCTCCCGACCGTCCCGCCGGCCCATCCCAACCTCCCGCCCGCCGCGGACCTGCGGGTGTTCGGGGGGTAGGGCGGGCCCCCTCCCCCGCTCGTGAACTCGCGGCCCTTCCCCCAATAACTACCTGGGGGAGGGGCGTTCGCAGCCATTTGCCCGTGGCGCGCAGGTCTCGTAGGGGCGCGATTCATCGCGCCCACCCTCTCCCTGCCTCGACCGTTGCACCATGCGCGGATCCCGTTGGGGCCGACCTGCGTGTCTGCCGACCCCTGCCCGGCCTCGACCCTCGCCATCGACACCGGCCTTGTAGGGGCAGCCCGCGTGGCTGCCGTGCTTTCATCCGCGCCGATGCTGGCGCGTCCCGCCTCCACGACCCCCGCTTCCCAGGCTGGGCACCTGATGACCGCGTGCACCATCAGGCTTACATGAGCACGCCAATGAGGAACACCACTCCGGCGCCCGCTACGAACCACCACGCCGCGGACCGGCGCAGCCTGGCACCGTCCGGGGTGAAGAGCGACGGGCGAAAGAAATCGAGAATGTAGATCTGGCGTGGGAAAAGGCCGAAAAATTCCTTCTCGTGCGGGTTCCGCAGATGCTCCCGCAGTCGGAACGCGAGGAGGTTCACCCCCATTGCCCATACCACGAGCGCGACCCAGAACAGCGCATGTATCACCTTCCCCTCCTCTGCGATTCCAGGTACTCGCTCGCGCAGCGTCGGATCAGCGCCTCCGCTTCGGCGAGCGGGAGGTAGCTGGATGCGCGCGGGCCGCCGGGGTATACGGCGGTCCGGTAGAAGCCGTGCTCCTCACTCTGGATGGTAGCGGCATCGACCGCCGGGTCCTCCGAGACCGCGAACTCCCATGTGTCGTGCCGCGCGCGGAAGTAGAAAGGGGAGCCATCCACCGTCCCTTCCGCCTGGACGGGAACGGCGGCGGTGGTGAAGTGGAAGGTGAGCGGGAGGGTCATCGCGAGCCTCGTACAAACGTTTGAAGAGCTATGATCCGGCCTTCTCGCGCTTCCACATCAGGAGCGCGAGCCAGAAGACGAAGGCCTGGACGGAGGACGGCCAGTCCGCCGGGAGATCGATCAGGACGCGGCGCGTGAACGTGCCGGCCGGCGCGACCCGCCCCACCTGCTGCTCCCCCTCGAACAGCCCGAAGCGCCGGGCCCACATCGACTCCTTGCGCAGCGCGAACGCCCGCTTCCCGACCTCCAGCTCGAAACGGTCGCTGAGCACACTGGGCTTGATGGCGCGCGCCAGCGTCCTGCCGTTCCACTCCAGCAGGAAGGCGCCACTCATCATCCCCTCCCGGTAGAGCCGAAAGGTCTCGCCGTCGATCTGCACGTCCGCCTTCTCGCGCCACGACGACGCGTCCAGGTCGGCGATCAAGCGGCCGTCCTGTTGAAGGTGGAAGCCGCTGGAGAATATCCCCTTGGGTACTGCTTCGATCACGAGCGCCTCCTGGCCGGGTGGAACTGCCTGCCGGGATGCGCCGGCACACCATGGGCTACGAGCCGCGTCAGACCATGGTTTCGGCGGACGTGTCACTAGGGATGGTGCGGTGTGGCGCACCCACCCCACCCTTCACGGCGCGCGCCCCGCTCGCCAGCCACAGTTCAGTCGGGGTGGCAGAAAAATCTGCCAGGATGGCCGAAGCGCATTGGCCCGGCGGCTGCAACGCGCGCGGGCCGCAGGTCGTCCACCACCCTTCAGCCTGGAGGAACCCGTGAACTCATATCTGTCGGTGATTCTGCTCGTCGCCTCCGCCGCCGCGTGCGCGCCCTCCGCGCCCCAGCCCGGACCCGCGCCGCGCCGCGCACAACTCGACGCGGACGTGCCGCCGATCCTCGCGCTGCTGAGCGACCGGGAGCGGCTGTCGCTGACCTCGTCGCAGGTGATCGCGCTGGACTCGATCGCGCGGGAGTGGGACGTCAACAACGTGAAGCTGAACCGACGGTTGGGCGTGGCGCGTGGCAAGCGCCCGGTCACCATGGCGCTGAACCCCGCGGCGAGCCCCACCCGCGCCGCCCTCGCCGACAACAACCGCCGCGCCGCCGAAGCCGTGCAGCAGGTGCTGACCCCCGCCCAGCGCGAGGCTGCCTGCGCCATGCCCCGCGCCGTCGGGACGCGCGCGTCGGGCCGGAAGGGCGGTCTCAAGGCGTCGTTCGCCGGACGCGGCACCGCGCGGCCCGAATCCCGCCCCGCAGCGGTGCGTCCGGCGTGGCACTGGTGCGCCGGAACGGCTCCCGCCCAGCCGCTCGCAACGCTGTAAGGCTGAGCCGGCACACGTGATCGAAGCGGCCTGGCGTGACGGCAGGGACTCGCCGTCACGTCAGGCTGCTTTTATCAAACTCGGGGCGCCCGGTAGCGGGCGCATGCCTCGGTCACTCGGGCGACGGAATCACTTGTCCGGGTAGAAGTAGTGCCGCTGCCATTCGTACGCACGGCCACGTACCCTGCACCACTCGTCGAAGTCCGCGCCACCCTCGGCGCGGAAGGCGATCCAATCCTCCACGATCTGCCGCGCCGCCGCGAGCTCCGCCCGCATCTCGTCCCGCGCGCGAGGGTCCGCGTCTCCCTCGATCAGCCGCGCCACCTCCGTCGTGAACGCCAGATCCTCTTCGGGATCTCCGATGTAGTAGTCGGGGAGGTGGTGCACCGCGAACTCCAGGTGCCCGAGCCCGTGGTGGATGAGCCGAATGCGCGACGGCTGCTCCCCCGGGTCCAGCTCGATCGCGCGGCGGAGGTGCTCTTCGGAGTTCTCCCCGTTCTTCGCGTGAGGGTACCGGGAGAAGAACATGCCCAGCCACCGGTGGGGGAGCGCGGCGCCGGGCTCCCGCTCGCACCACTCCAGCAGCGCCGGGCGGAGGAGGCGCGCGACCAGCGGGTGAGGAGTGAGGTCGTCGTAGGAGGTCTCACGCTCCTCCAGCACCCGGGAGATCCAGACGGCGAATTCACGCCTCTCCTCGAACGTCCATCGTTCGGCCACGCGCAGGAACTCGTTTAGGCACCGGAGCGCTTCCCGCCGCAGCCCACGCTCGCGAAGGCGGCAGTATCGGGCGTACTCGGCCCACGACGGCACGCGCTCCGCCCCCGCAGCCGCCGTCAGCATCACTCGCGAGTACCGTTCGTTGCCGCGCATGACCCTGTATCGCGGACTAGCGGATTGCCCGCAGCCTCCGGTTCACCTCTTCCAGGTCGAAGGCTCCCGGGTCGAAGTCGTCGCCCATCCACTCTCGCCTTTCCTCGTACTCGTCGTGCTCCGGATTGCCGAGCACCTCCGGCAGATCGTCGTAGCCCCAGATGCCTCCGCAGTCCTCTGGCGGGCAGGCGCGCTCGCCCGCGGTGCACACCGAAAACTCCGGGCGCTGCTCCTGCCGAAGTAGGGCTTCGACGAGAACCTCGTGCTCCCAATCGTCGCCGAAGTCGTATAAGTAGTGCATCCGCTGGCCCGGCTTGGTGAGCACGCGGTAGAGCCGCGCCTGCCTCTCGTCGTGCACCCGTAGCCCGCCCCGCGATGCGGCGGGGCCGTAACGCTTGGCGCCTGCGGTAAACTGGTGAAGGTGGTCGTCCTGCCAGCCCATGCTGACCTGGATCACCTGGTGCAGCGCTTCCAGCGTGATCGTCGCCGGCACGTGGAGCTGCCTCCAGATGGGCGGCTCGGACCCCAGGAGCGTCACGCGGAGCTGGAAAGTCGGTTCGGTGGACACGGTCGGGAAATCGTCGGAGTGAGGCGGTTGCTTTTGCGGGAACCTTGTCTACGGCTTCCGCTGAAGATGGGATCACTATCTTCCGTGCCGTGCGGAGGTGCCGCGCAGCTCCAGGATGAGGCGCCGGACGGAGGGGTCGCGGAGCTGGCGCTGCGCGGCCAGCTCCGCGGCGAAACGGCCCCGCTCCACACGGCCCCGTCCGCGTTCGTGGACCATGTGCGCGAGCCGGAGCGCCTTGAGTGCGTCTTCATCGCGGGGAGGGCGCGCCGCATCCTCCGCACCCCAGCGCGCCGGAGGGTGCCAGCGCGCGACCTTTCTCTGGTACTCGCCCAGGTACATCCACAACCCGTACGGGATGGAGATGCTCCGCAACGCCGAGCGGGGGAGGCGGCTGGCCCACTCCACCCGCTGGTACCAGCGCCAGGTGTTGGGGCTGTTCTTCATCCGGTCGGTGATCCCCAGGAACCGTATGCGCCTGCGGACCGCGGCGACGTCCACGCCGGCGTCGCCTGCCCAATGCTCCAGCAGACCGAGCAGGTGTCCAAAGGTGTTTCCGCCGGACACCAGGTCCACGAACACCTTGGGACGGGCGCTGGCCGCGATCTGCCCGGGCGAGAGACCGAGGCTGGCGAGCTGGTCGCGGATGGCGGCGACGGCCGCGGGATCGGTGCGGGCGAGCTGCTCGACGTCTGAGTGGCGCATCGAGAGGTTCAGCAGCACGAGCCGCTCGCTCCACGACGTGCCGCTCAGAACCCCCGTCAGGTAGTCGAAGATGCTCTCCGGTGATCGCCCCACGAAGACGAGGTCACCGTCCGCCGCCGCCGCGACCACCCGCACGCCGCAGTCGCGCAGGTCTACAAAGAATCCGCGGTAGGCATGCTCGCGGTCTCCATCCAGCAGAGTGCCCAGCGCCGGCCGGCCGGCGAGTTTCCAGCGAAAAGGTGCGGTCACGTTGCGTCGCGCTTCAGGTGGACTCACGCAGCCGTGCCCGAGCCTCGTCAGTGGGGATCGCCTGCGACGGGTCTGCACGATGCCCAGCGCTCATGCACGCCAATTAACCCGGCCGAGCGCCAGAGATCAAGCCACCCGGTGAGGTAGGTCATCGCGCGCTGACGCACGTATGACTCGGGATAATTTTGGAACGCTCCGCTTACCGTCCGTTAGTTCGCCGCCTCTGCGGCTCCGCGAACTCCAAACAAATACACTCTTCCCCGCAACCACTTGCGGTCAACATAAGTTTTATACATAATATATGACGCCGTTTTTTTGTTTTCACTCGCATTGGGAGGTTATGATGGTCCCGCAGCATGCGCGTTTATCCCGCCATCTCACTCTCTCGCTCCTGGTCCTGGTCGCTGGTTGCTCGGATGTTCCAACCTCCTCGATGAGCCGGCATTCACCAACGGCAGCAACAGGTCCAAATCTCACGATTGCGGTTACGTCCCCGTCGTGGCCGGCAGCGAATACGGAGGAGCCGCCGGTCGGCTCTTATTTCCGTGTGGGAAACGGATCAACTGTGTATCTGTACGTTGGCGGAGGAAGGTCAGTGGGCATCCCCGACTGGCATACCTACCGGGTTTGCTCTGGGGGCGGCTCAAGCCTCGTTCGCACGCTCTCCTCGATGTATGGCCAGATGGTGGGCGTGCTTCCCTCGGCGAAGCAGCACCGCTGGATGGGCAGCTTTCGTCCGATCCGCCGTCAGAATCCGACAGACGGCGCAATCTGGTTCGTTGCCGGATGCATCCGGACCGGCTTTCACAGTGAGCAGGCGTACGTACTGGCGAACGGCACCATCGAGGACGCTACCCCCTGGGGACGTGTCGAGACGGTGGACGCGGCAGCATACGACGCACTTCCTGAGTTGACCAGCGGGATTGGGCATCGCCCCCTGCCGCAGCGAACCCTGATCAGATGGTCTGGTAGTCCTGAAGTTCGGATGGTAGTGGGTCCCAGCCTGTCGCTTACGATGAACGGTGAGATCTTCGATTCACACTGCTTCGACTGGGGTGAGATCCAGATGGTGAGCCAGGCCACGTTCAACGCCTACCCTGCGACTGGCGTGCTGCACAACGGAGGCAATGCTTGCGTCACTGACGACCGCATTCCTGTCGCCGACGGGTTTGATTTTCCCGTGACCCCGTTTCCAACGGTGACCACGGCTCGCTACGACGCCGACCGCTACTACCTGGCGCAGGGATTCAGGGTGTATTCGTCGAGTGGGTATCACGACGGTGAAGATTGGAACGGAGACGGGGGTGGGAACACCGACTGCGGTGACGCGGTGTACGCGCCCGCCAGCGGAAAGATCGTAAATCGACAGCAGTCAACAGCAACGACCGGCTGGGGCAACGCTTTGGTGATCGAGCATCTTCTACCGGATGGGCGTAGAACTCAGACGATCCTAGCCCACCATGAGTCCTTGGTACGTACCCATGGAGTAGTGCGCCGTGGAGAGCTAATCGCCTTCGTCGGAACCACGGGGAACTCCGGAGCATGCCATCTCCATTGGGGCCATCGGAATCCTGGTGATCCGTACTGGAATCAGTTCGGGATCGGTTATAGCTCGTCTACATACCCGTACATGGAGGCCGCATCGAATTTCGTCAACGCAAATCGTGCGCTGGTAATCCCGTAACTCAACCGTGGCCGTCGGCGCAGTGCATTGGGCGACGACACTTAGAAGACGAGAGGCTGGACCGGATTGGTCCAGCCTCTCGTCTTGGCCCCTCTCGTGACGCGTTTATTCCCCGTACGGCACCCAGATGTTCTTGACGTTGGTGGCGTGGCGGAGGAACTCGGGGCCCTCGGCCTGCTCGGCGCTTTCCCAGTCGCGGGGGCGGCCGTAGTTGACGAAGGTGCGCTTCATGTTGCCGGTGGAGAGGCGCTCAACCTTCGTGCTCCCCTCCGCGCCGCCGAAGTACCACATCGCGTCCACGTCGTCGTGGCCGGCGAGGGTCTCGGAAAGCTCGTCGCGGCGGCCGGTGACGATGTTCACGACGCCGCCGGGGACGTCGGAGGTGTCGAGGAGCTGGTAGAAGTCGGTGGCGGCGAGCGGGTGGCGCTCCGAGGGGATCACCACGACGCTGTTCCCCATCGCGATGGCGGGGGCCACCAGGGAGACGAAGCCCAGGAGCGGCGCCTCGTCAGGGCAGGCGATCGCCACGACGCCGATGGGCTCGTGCATGGCCAGGGTGACGTTGCGAAAGGGCGTGCCGTGCACCGCCCCGTCCCACTTGTCCGCCCAAGCGCCGTAGGTGTAGAGGCGGCGGATGGAAAGCTCCACTTCGCGCGCGGCGCCCGCCTCGTCGCCGGTGAGGGCGGCGATGCGGCGGGTGAACTCGTCCGCGCGGGCGGCGAGGTTCTCGGCCAGGTAGTAGATCACCTGCGCACGGTTGTGCCCCGTCCCCTTGGCCCAGCCCGAGGCCTTGTGCGCCGCCTCCACCGCGTTGCGGATGTCCTTGCGGTTGCCGAGCCCCACCTCGCCGACGACGCGGCCATCCGCGCCGACTACCGGCATGGAGTAGCCGCTGTCCGGCCGCGCCTGCTTGCCGCCGACGTAGAGTTTGGCGGTGCGATCGATGGGCGGGAGGGAGGGTGCGTCAGTGCGTGAGTGCGTGAGTGCGCTCACGGCGTCGGCGATCTTGCCGCGGCCCTTTTTCGCTGTCGCCTGTCCACTGTCCGCTTTCCCCTGATCCTTTTCCCACTTCGGCTTCACGTACTCCCACAGGCCCTCGCGCCCGCCCTCGCGGCCGTAGCCGCTCTCGCGATAGCCGCCGAAGCCGGAGGCGGCGTCGAAGAGGTTGGTGGAGTTCACCCACACCGTCCCCGCCTTGATGCGCGGGGCGATGTCCAGCGCCAGGTTGATGTTCTCCGTCCACACGCTGGCGGCGAGGCCGTACGGGGTGTTGTTGGCCAGTGCAACCGCCTCGTCGGGGGTGCGAAAGGTCATCAGCACCACGACAGGGCCGAAGATCTCCACCTGCGCGACGGTCGAGGCCGGACCCACGTCGGTCAGGAGCGTCGGCGGGAAGAAGCACCCCTCCTGCGGGCAGCTCCACGACGGCTGCCAGAGGGTGGCGCCCTCGGAGCGTCCCTGTTCCACCAGCTCACGAATCTTTTCGAGCTGCACGGGGTCGATGATGGCGCCGATGTCCACCGCCTTGTCCAGCGGATCGCCCACGCGCAGCGTCTCCATCCGCTCGCGCAGGCGGGTGACGAGGTGGTCGGCGATCCCCTCCTGCGCAAGGATGCGCGAGCCGGCGCAGCACACCTGCCCCTGGTTGAACCAGATGGCGTCGACCACGCCCTCGATCACGCTCTCGATGTCGGCGTCGTCGAAGACCACGAACGGGCTCTTGCCTCCCAGCTCCAGCGACAGCTTCTTGCCACTCCCCGCCGTCGCGGCGCGGATGATCCGCCCCACCTCGGTGGAGCCCGTGAAGGCGATCTTGTCCACGTCCGGGTGCTCCACGATCAGCGCGCCGGTGCGCCCGTCACCCGTGATGATGTTGACGACGCCCGGCGGGAGCCCCGCATCGCGGCACACGTCGGCGAAGAGGAGGGCGGTGAGCGAGGTGAACTCGGCCGGCTTCAGCACCACCGTGTTCCCCATGGCGAGCGCGGGGGCGATCTTCCACGACAGCATCAGCAGCGGGAAGTTCCACGGGATGATCTGCCCCACCACGCCCAGCGGCGCATGGCCGGGCATCTCCGTCTCCATCAGCTGCGCCCAGCCGGCGTGGTGGTAGAAGTGCCGGGCGACGAGCGGGATGTCGATGTCGCGCGACTCGCGGATCGGCTTGCCGTTGTCCAGCGTCTCCATCACGGCGAAGAGGCGCGAGTGGCGCTGGATGTGGCGCGCGATGGCGTACAGGTAGCGCGCGCGCCCGTGCCCGCCCAGCGCCTGCCACCCCGGCAGCGCGGCGCGCGCGGCGGCGACGGCGGCGTCCACGTCTTCCGCGCTCGCCTGGGCAATGCGGGCGAGCGGCTTGTTGGTGGCGGGGTTGTTCGATGGGAAGTACTCGCCGCCCGAAGGCTCGCGCCACTCGCCGCCGATGAAGAGCTGCGTGGTGCCGCCTCGTTCCTCCAGCCAGCGCAGCGCGGGCGACGCGCTTTCGGGGGCGGGGCCGTATTCCATGGTCTCGAAGATCTCGGCGATGCTCATCGATCGGGTCCTTCCGGGGGGTGCGTGCCGTTCGGGGGCCTTGCGGTGTAAGTATACGTTCCTCCGCGCGCCCGCGCACGGGCCCCGCCCTTGCACCCGCCGCGCGGACACTCCGCATCCAGAGGCCGATGACTGTTCCGGACCCAACCCCTTCCCCGCCCGGCGAGTACGGCATCGTGGACGCGCAGGGGATCATGCACCCCGCCACCCGCGACGAGCTGGTCGCGGCGTGCCGCGCGGGGCCCATCCCGCGCCTGGTGTGGACGCCGGAGTCCGGCGGCCCCGTGCCTCCCGAGGAGGTGCCCTTTCTGCTGGAGGCGATCCGCGCGCGAATCGGCGGCGGGGCGAAGACGCAGGCGATCATCGTGGGCGTGTTCGCGTCGGTGCTCGCCGTTCAGAACCTCGATGCGCTTCGCCCCGGCTCACCCGGGGCCGTGTACCTGCTGTTCGGGGTGATCTGGGTGGCGCTGCGGCTGCGCGAGTGGCACCAGGCCAGCGTGATGACGCCGCAGGGCTTCCGCGACATGATGCGCGAGGCGGAGCAGACCGCGGCGCTGCGGCGGGTGCCCGTCGTGTACCTGCGCTTGCTGGCGGGGATGATCGCGGCGGTCGGCGCGGCGCAGCTCCTGGCGAACGGCTCCGGAATGCCCAACTTCGGCATCGGTCCGGCCGCGATGGTGCCGGAGTATGTCCGCGGGGGCGAGACGTGGCGGCTCCTCACCGCCGGCTACCTGCACGGCGACATCATCCACTTCGCCGTCAACTTCATGGCGCTCCTCGCGCTGGGCCGCGAGACGGAGGTTCTGGCGCACCGCGCGTACCTTTCGCTGGTCTTCCTGGCCGCGGTGCTCGGCGGATCTCTGGCCAGCTTCATCGTGCCGCCGGATGCGCCGTCGGTCGGCTCGTCGGGCGGGCTGATGGGGCTGATCGGCTTCCTGGGCGTGCTGGCCTACCGCCGGCGCGAGACGGTGCCGCCTGGCTTCCTCAAGATGGTGCTGCTGAACGTGGCGGTGATCGCCGGGATCGGGATCGTGGGGATGGGGCTGATCGACAACGCGGCGCACGCGGGCGGGCTGGCGGTAGGCGCGCTGCTGGGCGCCGTCTTCGTCCCCACGACGCGCGCCCACCCGCAGTGGGTCACCGGCCGCGCCGTGCACGCGGCCGGCATCGCCGCCATGATCGTGCTGGCGCTGGGCTGCGCGTGGACTCTGGTCCTGGTGCTGCTTCCGGTTTTCTAAGGGCGCCTCACACGGAGACACAAAGGGCACGACGAGAAGAACAGAAAGAGTTTCTCTGCGCCTTGCAGTTCCCTCTGTGCCCTCTGTGTGATGGTGTTTACGATGCCGCGGTTGGTCTCGGGAGCCGACTGCGTTATACTGGAGGCGCGGCCCGCGGGTGTGGCCGCAGCGGTAGCACGGATTTAGCCAAGTGCTTTCGCCGTTCCATGTTGTCCCCGAACGGCAACCCTGACATGAGATACTCCAAACACATCATCCGGGCCTCGTGCGCGGCCCTGCTGGCCTTCGCCGCGCCCGCGAGCGCGCAGGACGGCCCCCGCGCCGGCGAAGACACCTCGCGCGTCGCCGTCGACGCGGACAGCCGCCCGCGCGGGCTGGTGACCACCGACGAGCTGATCGCGGACCGCCTGCGCCGCATGGGCGTGGTGAACCCCGATCCGGCGCCGCGCCGCCCCACCTCGCGCGCCGACTCGCTCACCTGGGAGCGCCACCGCCGCGCCGCCAACAACGCAAAGGGGCGCCGCATCGTCGTCTCCATCTTCGACCGGCGCCTGTGGCTGATCGACGGCGCGGACACGCTCCTCTCGGCCCCCGCCGGCGTCGGCATGGGGATGGTGAAGAGCACGGGCGGGCGGCTGATCGACTTCTCCACGCCGCGCGGACGCCGCACCGTCATCAAGATGGAAGAGGACCCGCTCTGGATTCCACCCGACTGGCACTACCAGTCGATGGCGGACCGGGTGCGGCAGTTTCCGGCCGGCGGGGTGGCGCTCAAGGACGGAGGGCGCGTCATACGGCGCGGCGTGAACCTGGGGATCCTCAAGGACGGCGAGTTCGAGATCCTCCCGCAGGAGCACCCGCTGATGTGGGACGGGATCATGTACATCCCGCCCTTTGGCACCATCAACCGGCGCGTGCCGGAGGTGCTCGGCAAGTTCAAGCTGGACACGGGCGACGGGTACTTCATCCACGGCACCAACGACCCCATCGCCATCGGCTTTCCCGCCACCCACGGCTGCATCCGCCTGGACGAGGAGCCACTCACCTTCCTGTACGAGAACACCACGGTTGGTACTCCGGTCTACATCTACTGATCGGGCGGGTTGGGTGAATGGCGAAGGCCCCCGCGGAATGCCGCGGGGGCCTTTTTGTTTCTGCTGGCGATTCCGGCGGTTGAAACCGCTGCAACAACCGCGGGAAGCCTGCCTTTGCAGGCTCGGGGATCAAGTCACCGGAGCAACACCGCGACCAGCACCCCCACCAGGATTCCGGCGATGCCCACGAGCAAAAAGAAGGCGGCGTAGCTCAGGATAATCGCGAGGATGCCGCGCAGGAGGGCGGGAACGCGTGGGCCGCCGGCAAATTGCGCCGCCGCCCACACGTAGTACGCGACGACCACCGGGACGCTCCAGTTGAGCGAGGCCTGCGGGTCCGCGCCCGCGGCGGCGCCCAGCAGGAGGGCGGCGATCATCAGGACGCATTGCTGCGCGCCGGTGTAGGTGTTGAAGATCAGGTGCTCCGCGTAGTTGTACCCCGCGCGCCGGAAGACCCACCGCGTCGCGGCCGCGGCGGTGGGGAGGGTGAACGCCAGCAGCAGGGTGAAGTACGACGAGATCATCTCCATCAGCGCCCCCGCGCGGGGAGAGAGCCGTCCGTTCGTGCTGGTGGTCATCCCCTGCGCCATCTCATCGGCCATCTGGCCGGCGAGACCCGTCTTCACGTAGACGAACGTGGTGAGCGCGCCCATGATCAGGAAGTACTTCACCGGGTTGGCGTAGCCCACCGTGTGGCCGCGCACGTACTCGCGCACCATGTGGCCGGGGCGGCGAAAGAGCTCCACGAAGGTGAAGAGGAGCCCCCGGTTCAGGTCCAGTGCCTCCGTCACCTGCTGCGAGAACACGGCGCGCAGCGTGAACCTCCCCTGCCAGGCGCGCTGTCCGCAGCGCGCGCAGAACTCGCCCGCGAGGGCCGCTTCGCAGTTGGCGCAGACGGCGGGCGCCGCTTCGGCCGCGGGGAGCGGCTCGGCGGCGGCCTGGGTGGGGAGGGTCGCTTCGGACATGGGAGATCCCTCGGGAGGGAGAAGAACGGGGGCGGGCCGGGCGGCCCGCCCCCCGGTCGGTCAGCGGAGCCCCATCTGCATGCGGGTGGTCAGGCGGCCGTCGCGGAAGCTGGCGGTCATCACCGTCCCCAGCGAAGCGCCCTTCCAGCTATACCCCTCGCTCATCGTCCCCATGATGTCTACGAAGCCGGTGAAGTTGCCCGGTCCGCCCATGATGCGCGCCACCTCTTCGTGCGTCATCCCTACCTGCACCTGGTTGTACTTCGCCAGGGTGGCGGTGCGGGCGGAGGCGGACTGGCTGTCGAGCCCCGCCTGCAGCGTCTGCAGCGCGCGGCCGTCCATGAAGGTGACGATCATGAACTCGGCGCCGCGCTGCCACTTGTAGCCGGCGGAGCGGTGCCCGCCGATGTCCGTGCTCGACGTCTGCGTGCCCGCGAAGCCTACGAGCGCGTTCACCTCTTCCAGCGACATCCCGGGACGGATGGCGCGGAAGGCCGCCGCCGTCAGACCCAGCCGCTGCGGCATCGCCGAGCGTGGAGCGGCCGCGGGTGCCGAAGCGGGCGCGGCGGAGGCCGCCAGCCAGTTGCGATAGGGACGGGTGTGCGACTGGAAGGCGACGCGGCCCTCGCGGTTCACCTCCACCACGATCTCGGTGCCCGCGGCGTCCGTCCAGCGATAGCGTGCCTCGCCGCGGCCGGCGCGCACCGCCTCGCACAGCCCCGTGCCGGCGTCGTTGCGTTCGGTGATGGAGGGGGTGAGCCGCGGGTAGGAGCGCTGGAACTGCGAGAGGAACTGCCGGAACTGGAGCTCGCAGGCCGCGCCGGTCACGTTCGCGGCGGACAACGCCTCCACCTGCACGAACCCGTGCTGGTCGTGCACCGCCACCGTCCACGTTTCCATCCCCATCCAGGGGAGGAAGCTCAGACGCGTGACGCCGTTCTCGCGCTTCACGGCCAGGGGCTGCTCACGCCAGTGGGCCGCGACCTGCGGAGCGGTGGCGCCCCACTTCAGCTCCGAAAATTCGGCGGGGTTGAGGCCCTCGATCGCGTTCTGCGCGTGGGCGGGTGCGGCGAGGACGCCGGCAAGGAGGGCGGCGGAAATCAGCTTGTTCATCGCGTGGATCGGGGAGTTGGACGCGAAAGCGCCCGCGGGGAGCGGGCGCGAAAGGATGGTGTGCCAAGAAGATACAAACGCCCCCGGCGGGCCGGAAGTGGGGGTCCGGTTCCCGTTTGGGAACATCGCCGCGGCCCAGGGCGGACCGCGGCGGTGCCCGGTCACGCCATCGGGTGGCGGTGCGAGGCGGAGTAGCGGCCGGTGACGTGGTGCTCCAGCTGCCGCTCGATGTCGTTGAGGAGCGACGAGGCGCCGAAGCGGAAGCGGTCCGCCTCCAGCCAGCGGCGGCCCAGCTCCTCCTTCATCATCATCAGCCAGTCCAGCGACTGCTTGGCCGTCTTGATGCCGCCGGCCGGCTTGAAGCCCACTTCGTGCCCCGTGCGGTCGCGGTACTCGCGGATGCAGCGCGCCATCACCAGCCCCACCGGGAGCTCCGCGTTGCGCGACTCCTTGCCGGTGGAGGTCTTGATGAAGTCCGCGCCCGCCATCATCGCCACCACCGATGCGCGTGCCACGTTGCGCAGCGTCGCCAGCTCGCCGGTGGCCAGGATCGCCTTGAGGTGGGCGGGGCCGCACGCTTCGCGGAACGCCTTCACCTCGTCGTACAGCGCCTGCCAGTTCCCGGTGAGCACGTGCTCGCGGGTGATGACGATGTCGATCTCCTCCGCCCCGTCGCCCACCGAGGCGTGGATCTCCTCCACGCGCTGCTTGAAGGGCGAGAGCCCCGCCGGAAAGCCGGTGGAGACCGCCGCCACCGGGATCCCCGAGCCGCTCAGCGCCTCCACCGCCGTCGACACGAAGCGGTGGTAGACGCACACGGCGCCGCAGCGGATGGTGAGCTCCTCCGCGCCGAGCGCGCCCAGCAGGTCGGGGCGCAGCGGCTGGCGGGCCTTTGCGCACAGGCGCCGCACCGTCCCCGGCGTGTCGTCGCCCGAGAGGGTGGTGAGGTCCATCAGGGTGATGGCGCGCAGGAGCCACGCCGCCTGCCACTGCTTCTTGACGGTGCGCCGCCCCGGTAGCGTGGATGCGCGCCGCTCCACCGCGCTGCGGTTCACCCGC
This sequence comes from Longimicrobium sp., assembly GCA_036389135.1. NCBI lineage: Bacteria > Pseudomonadati > Gemmatimonadota > Longimicrobiia > Longimicrobiales > Longimicrobiaceae > Longimicrobium > Longimicrobium sp. The sequence continues at coordinate 5,741 of DASVQP010000040.1, read as the reverse complement.
ACCGAGCTGACCCAGTCCAGGTCCAGCGGCACGCCGGGGTTGCGCCCCTCTTCTTCCACGGAGTGCGAGGCGCCGGTGGGTACGGCGACGAGTCGGGAGGATTGCGTTGCCATTGCGTAGCGCGTCTCGTTCGTGGTGCGGCGCCGTCGTGCGGCGCGGGCGGAGCTCTCCACAAGATACCGCCGCTCCCGCCCCGCCGCCAACCTCGCGCGCGAGGCGCCGCCGCCCGACCGGCGCCGTTCCCGGCATCGAAGCACGGTGGAATGAGCTTGCGGCTCCAAAGCGGGCGACAAACGAAAGGCTGGCTAAACTCCGCGCGCGCCTTCATTTTGTGGGCAGGACGGCGATCCCACGCCGCCCCGCAGTTCCCCGCCCGTGCACCCCCCCACCCCAGGTCCGGTAAGACGATGCGATTCGCCACCTCCGCCACGCGGCGCGCCCTGCTGGGCGCGGCCGTGCTCTGCAGCCTTCCCGCCGCCCTCGCGGCACAGCCCGGCACGGCCATCCGCGCCGGGCAGACGGTCTCCGGCAGCCTCGCCGAGTCCGATCCCAAGCTCGACGACGGCTCGTACTACGACCAGTACGTCTACCGCGGCCGCGCGGGCGAGCAGGTGACGGTGACGCTGCGGTCCAGCGCCTTCGACACCTACCTGGCCGTCGGGGCGATGAACGGCGACAGCTTCGCTTCCAGCGACACGGATGACGACGGCGCGGGCGGCACCGACTCGCGGGTGAGCGTGGCCGTCCCCGCCGGCGGGGTGCTGGTGATCCGCGCCAACTCGCTGGCGGGGGGCTCCACCGGCGCGTACACGATCCAGGTGGAGTCCGGCGGCGCGGCACCGGGGCCTGGCCAGCGGCCGCAGCCTGCCCAGCGCCCGCAGCCGGGCGGCGGCGGCGGCGGCACCATCGCCGCGGGACAGACGGTGCGCGGCGAGCTCAGCACCAGCGACATGCGCCTCCCCGACAACTCGTACGCCGACGACTACCGCTACACCGGCAACGCGGGCGACCAGCTCGTCATCACCCTGCGCTCCACCGCGTTCGACGCGTACCTGGTGTGGGGCGCCGGCTCGGGAAGCTCGTTCGCCTCTGAGAAGACGGACGACGACGGCGCAGGCGGCACCGACTCGCAGATCACCGTCACGGTGGGCAGCAGCGGCAGCTACACCGTCCGCGCCAACTCGCTGGCGGCCAACTCCACCGGGGCCTACACCCTGAGCGTGGAGCGCACGGGCGGCGGCGGTGCTGGTGGCGGAGGAGGAGGCGGGACGCGGGCGCGCGGCGGGGCGATCCGCGCCGGCGAGACCGTCGCCGGCCGGCTGGAGGCTTCCGACCCCAAGCTGACCGACAACTCGCACTACGACAGCTACGTCTACCAGGGCACACCGGGCGAGCAGATCATCATCACCCTCACCTCCGGCGACTTCGACACGTACCTGCGCTGGGGGCGGATGCAGGGGCAGCAGTTCCAGCTCCTGGGCACCGACGACGACGCGGCCGGCGGCACCAACTCGCGGATGCAGGTGACGCTGGACCAGAGCGGGACGTACGCCATCCAGGCCAACTCGCTCTCCGCCAACATCACGGGCAACTACACCCTGGCGGTGGAGCGCGCGAGCGGCGCGGCCCCCACCGGCGCGCAGACGATCGCGATGGGGCAGACGGTCAGCGGCCGGCTGGACACGTCCGACCCGAAGCTGAGCGACAACTCGCATTACGACCTGTACGTGTACCGCGGCCGTCCGGGCGAGCAGGTGATGGTGACGATGCGCTCCACCGCCTTCGACACGTACATGGCGTGGGGGCGCGTGGCGGGGAACCGCTTCGACGCCATCGCGCGCGACGACGACAGCGGCGGCGGCACCAACTCGCAGCTCATCGCCACGGTGGGGGCCAGCGGCACCTACGCCGTGCAGGCCAACTCGCTGGCGGCGGGCGCCACCGGCGCGTACACGATCACGGTGCAGCCGGTGAGCGCCACGGCGCAGCAGCAGACGACCGCCCCGGCCGGCGCCGTCACGGTCACCGCGGGCCAGACGGTCAACGGCCAGCTCACGGCGTCGGACCCGATGCTGTCCGACAGCTCGTACTACGACCAGTACGTGTACCGCGGCAGCCCCGGCGACCGGCTGCAGATCACGCTGCGCTCCAGCGACTTCGACACCTACCTGCGCTGGGGCCGGCTGGAGGGCGGGCGGCTGGAGGCGGAGGTGAACGACGACGACGGCGGCGGCGGCACCAACGCGCAGGCCACCGTCACGGTGGGCGGCACCGGGGTGTACGTGATCCAGGCCAACGCCTTCGAGCCGCGCAAGACGGGGAGCTACACGCTGGCCGTCCAGCGCCTCTCCGCCGCCCCGGCGCAGACGGCGGCGGAGGAGCGCACGGCCGGGCAGAACAAGTGGCTGTACGCCTCCACCGAGGCCACCACTCCCGCACTCCGCACCGTTGGGCAGCGCATCAAGCAGGCGGGGATGATGGAGCGCTTCACGGAGTCGCTCAACTCCAACAGGAACCTCCCCGCCCTGCCGCGCAGCGTCTCGGTGCGCACGGCCCAGTGCGGGCAGATAAACGCGTTCTACAGCCCGCGGCTGGGCGCGGTGACGATGTGCTACGAGCTGCTCAACGACCTCGCCAACATCTTCGTTCGCGACGGTCAGTGGACGCAGGCCCAGTCCGAGGCGGTGGACGGGGCGGTGAACTTCATCATGTACCACGAGGTGGGCCACGCCCTGATAGACGTGATGGACCTGCCGGTAACGGGGCGCGAAGAGGATGCCGTGGACCAGCTCGCCACCTACATCCTGCTGGGAAGCGGTGAGAAGGGGGCGCAGGCGGCCTTCAACGGCGTGCTGGCCGTGCAGCCGGGCCAGGGCAGGGTGTTCGGCAACTCGGACTTCGCGGACGAGCACTCGCTGGGCCCGCAGCGCCTCTTCAACATCGCCTGCTGGGTGTACGGCTCGGACCCGCAGAAGTACTCGCGAATCGTGAGCGGCGGCATGCTTCCGCGCGAGCGCGCGGTGCGCTGCCCCGGCGAGTACCAGCGCATGGCCAAGGCGTGGGAGCGCCTCCTTTCCGCCAACCGCAACGTGCGCTGAGCGGCGTTTAGCGGGGAAGAGCTGGTCTCACGCAGAGGCGCAGAAACGCAGGGAGAGAACAACGGACAAAAGCTTCACACAGGGGCCACAGAAGAACTCAAAGCCACAGAGAAAACCTTTTGCGGTTCTCTCTGTGGCTCTGTGTCTCTGTGTGAGCCTTCTGTTTCAACGCGCCAGCGGCTGGGTGAGCTCGGTGCGCCAGTTCGCGGGGTCGGCGTCAGCTTCCGGCCCGGAGACGTAGGATTCCCACAGGTCGGCGCCCGGCTCGTGCCCATTGGCGCGCATCCACGCGTGCAGCTCGCCCCATGCGCCGGAAAGTCCCTCGTAGCCGCCACGGTAAGTCGTCCGCGCGACGGTGGCGGCCGGGAGCCCGCCAGCCCGCACACGGCCGCTCTCCGCGATCGCCACCGGCACCGCCATCCCGACCTCGAGGTCAAAGGTGTCCGGGTCCATCCGCAGGTGGTGCGTGAACATCGGTCCGTCGGGCGTCACACCCTGAGCGGCGACGGCGCTCTTCAGCTCGCTCATCGCCGGCCCCATCACGTTCCGGATCTCCTGCCGCGGCACCGTGAGGCGGATGATGGCGGCGTTCCTGGCTTCGGTCTGCGTGATCTGCGGGGTGTCGATCATCTGGAAAACTCCGGTACTCGGTTGAGGGCGGCACGCCGGACGGCACCCACCTCTATCCATACGACGAACGGGCCGTGCCAGGAACGACACGACGTTCTCGGCCATCAAGAGGACGCCCCGCCCTCCGAGGCGGAGAGCGGGGCGTCGTGCGTCGCGAACGGGTGCGCGGCGGGTCAGGCGGGGGTGAGCGCCTCGCGCCAGCGGATGAGGCGCGGCGCCAGCGTGCGCCCGCCATCCATCGGGCGGTAGGCGGAGAGCGAGACCAGCGACGGGCGCTGGAACGACCGCCAGCGGCGCATCCCCACCTGGTCGCCGGTGTCGCGGGCCAGGGTGTGCAGGCGGGTGCGCGCGTGGTCCTTTTGCGGCGCGTCGCCCCAGGCGAGGGCGGCGAGCATCGCCTCGCGGGCGGCGGGGGCGTCGCCCATGGCCAGCACCACGCCGGCCAGCGCGTGCGCCACGCGGGCCCGGTCCACCCCGTCCGGAAAGCGGGCGGCGGCCAGGCACAGGTCCAGCGCGGCGCCGCGGCGGTCGCCCCGCGCGCGTCGGACGGCGGCGCGCTCCTCCAGCCCCACCGCCGCGGACTCGCCGTCGCCGGCCCGCAGCGCGGCGCGTATGGCGCGGGTAAGGCCCCGCTCCGCGTCGTCACCCACCACCGCCTCGCCCACCGCCGCCAGCCGCGCGATGGTCCCCGAGCCGCCGTCCAGGTCGCGCGCGGCACAGTACAGCGCCAGCGCACGCTCGCGGTCGCCCAGCTTGCGCGCCAGCCGCGCCGCGTGCAGCGCCGTCGACGACGATACCGTGTCCAGCTCCAGCGCCAACGACACGGCCGCATCGGCTTCGGGGAGGCGGCGGGTGCGCTCCAGCTCGCAGGCGTACTGCACCAGTGGCGCGGCCACCCGCGCGCACGGGTCGGCGGATTCCTCCAGCACCACCAGCACGCGCGTCAGGATCGACTTCTCCGGCGAGCGCTCCAGCTCCTCGACTTCTCGCCGGGCGCGGCGCAGCACGAACTCGTCCTGCGTTCCTCCGGCCGCGCGCTCCACGGCCGCGAGCACCAGCGCGCCCGCCGCCGCGCGGCGGCTGCGCTCGCCGCGCTCGCTTTCGGAGATCTGCCGCAGCGTGCCTGCCGCCGCGGATGCCAGGGGAGCGTTCATCGTCATCATATGGTTGAGAACTGTTCTCAACAATCTACAGTCGCGGCTCTGGCATGTCAAACGGGCAAACTACCCTCACACAGAGCCACGGAGGAAACCGCGAGAACAGAGAAGAGGCGTTCTCTGCGGCTCGTAGTTCCCTCCGTGCCCTCCGTGTGACGCCCTTTCCATCTAAAAAGCGAGGGCTCCCCGCGAGGAGAGCCCGTCGTCGTTTGTGTGGTGCCTGCGACCCGCTACGGTCGCGGGCGCTGCGAGGCTTCCGGGGTGTAGGTGCCGCAGTGGGCACCGTCCGGGCCCACCCGCACCTCGATCTGCCCTGCGTGGCACTCGTGGTGCTCGTTGAACTTGCAGTCGGTCACCGTGCAAGCCCCCACCACCGAAGTCTGTGCCGAAGGCCTCTCCTGAGCGTTCTGCATCGCCGTACCTTCCTGTTCAGGGGTTCAGGATTCCAGCGTTGCCAGGGGAGAAAGCAAGTCGTGGGCCATTGCGAATGCGCGCAAACACGCCTGCGGCAACGACTTGCGAATGATTCTCAACTGCGGGCGCAGGGCGGGCGAGGGGGAGAACCGCGTGGTGTGCTCGCAGATCTGGTAGGGGCGCGATTAATCGCGCCCGTGTCACGGGCGCACACCATCCCCCGCCGCACCCGAGACCGCTTCAGCGGTCTTCCCGTGGTTCCAGCCGGGGGATTCATCCCAAATCCTGCAAACCAGAGTTTGGGTTGAGCCGCACCACCAGGTTTTCGCTGGTGTGGCGCTTCGCGGCGTGGCGCAGGGGCTCACCACGGCCGCAATTCGACCTCGGAGGGCTCATCCGCACGCGCTCAACACCTCTCAGGCGCGTGCGAGCGCCCGGATCG
>DASVQP010000039.1 GCA_036389135.1 Longimicrobium sp. | reverse complement strand
AAGTCAAGGCGGAGTAGAAATCCATGTACAACATGTTTTCGGTGAATCCAACGATTTTGGATACGAAAGTCCAGCAATGGCGCCAATTCCGTCTCTCGCGTGTAGCTTTCACTGTCGAACGCCTACACAGAGACACAGAGGCAACAGAGAGAAAAGCAAGGCGGTGTCTCTGCGCCTTGCGGTTCCTCTCTGTGGCCTCTGTGTGATGCTTTTTCTTTGTTCGGCTACCGCACGCGGCGAGAGGTGCCCGCGAAGAGGATGCGGAGCGCGCCGATGGCACCGAAGAAGAGGCCCACGGCCCCGCCGATGAGGGCGCCGGAGATCAGCGGCCACACCAGGTCGCCTCGCTGGTTGTACGCGAACACTCCCCCCACGATCGCGCCCAGCACTCCGAACACGATCACGCTGCGGATCACCGCGAACGTCGCGCGGATCAGCCGCCCCGCCACGTCGGCGCCGGCCACGACGTACGGGCGCAGATCCTCCGCTCCTTCGCGCAGCACCTCGCGCGGATCGCGGCCGGGCTCGGGGGGCGGGATGTAAGGGCGCTCGGCGGGAACGCGTTCGGCGGGAGCGCGGCGGCGCCAGCGCGAGGGAGCGGGTGCGCGAGTGGGTGCAGGCGCAGGCGCCGGGCGCGAACGGCGCGCTTGCTCCTCCGCGGCGCAGCGGGGGCAGTCGGGGGAGTCGAGCCACCCCGTCTCCGCCCCGTGCAGGCGGCACCAGAAGCGCAGCGTGGTGCCGCACACCTCGCAGGGACCGCCTCGTGCGTCGTCGTTCTCCACGCCGCAGTTGGGGCAGCGCGCGACGACGCGGCTCATCCGCCCTCCTCCGCATCGCCCGGCTCCGGGTAGATCTCGCGGATCAGATCGGGCGGGATGAACAGCCGCCGCACCTCCGGAAGCTCGCCGCGTACCCAGCGCGCCACCACGGGAACCCGCTCGTACGGCCCAAACACCTCCCGCGGAAGCCGGTGCGACAGCGTGTTGATGGTGAGCGCGGGGTGCTCCGCCCACGCGGGAAAGGCCTCGAAGCGCTCCTCCACGTGGTCGTGGCCGCGCAGCATCCGGCTCACCGGTCGCCCCAGCCGCGTGGCCACCTGGCAGAAGGCTGCGAAGTCCTCGCGCCCGAACTCGCTCCCCCGCGTGGTGCGGTTGGGGATGCGCTTGCGGGCGCGCGGATGGGCGCGCAGCCACACGAAGTCCTGCAGCACGCGCGGGTCGTTCCAATCCCTGCACTCGGCCAGCACGGGGTGCAGGTCCGTGTGCGGGATCCCGCCGTGCGCCACCAGCAGCCCGTCCGGAAAGAAGAGCGCGCGCGGCGTCCGGCGGAAGAAATGCACGATCGTCCGCCCCAGCCGCTCCGCCCACGGGTGGCCGTCCGCGGAGGCCTGGTTCAGCCAGTCCGTGAAGTCGGACGGCAGGACGGTCGATTGAAAGCGCCCGTCCTCCCACTGCACCGCGTCGTCGTGGTTCCCCGTCACCACGGTCACGCGCATCGGCCCGTCCAGCAGCAGCTCGAAGACGCGCAGCACGACCTCGGCAGCGTGCACGCCGTCATCGAACAGGTCGCCCAGGAAGACGATGCGCGCATCCGCGCCGCCGCCGCTCCGGTCGATGTGCTGGAGCGCGGACTCCAGCGCCAGCAGGTCGCCGTGCAGGTCGCCCACGAACCACACCTCGCCCACCGGCCAGTCCTCGCCGATCAGCACGGCCCGGTCGTTCGGGCCCGCCGCGTACTCCTCGAAGGCGAGCCCCACCGGGCCGCCCCCCGCCAGCCGCTGCTCCATCCGCTGGATGATCCGCTCCGCGCGCTCTCGTGGGAACGGGGTGCTGACGGCGGCGCGGATGCCCTCCCAGTCCAGCTCCCGCACCTCCAGCACGTTCACCTGGCTCGTGGATCCCCCGAGTGCCGGGGCAGCGGCCTGTTCAGGCGCAGGCTGCGGCTCGGCGGCCGGAGCCGACGCGTCATCCGGCGGCGGCTCGGGAGCATGCGCGTCCTCGGGCACAAGCGAGGCGGCCGGCGGACTCTCGCCGGTTTCCGGCGCACCATCGGGGGGAAGATCGTCGCGCTGGATCACGGTTCGCTCTCGACGCGCAGCCGCAGCCGGGTCGGGCCAATGGAGATGATGGCGCCCTTCAAGAGCGGCGCCGGCGCGTCACCGAGCGCCGCGCCGTTGAGAAAGGTCGGATTTTTCGTCGCGGGAGCGGGGGAGATGCTCCAACCGCCCCGCACCAGGTCTCGCGCCACCAGGAACTGCGGGTCCGCCGCGTACACGTGGTCGCCGCCCGCGAAGCTCTCCAGCAGCCGCTTCCCGATGGCGGTGTCCACCCCCACACTCAGCTGCTTCGTGGTCTCCTCGGACACGAGCACGAGCTTCCCGGCGCGGGTGAAGCCGCACGCCTCGCAGCTGAGGGTGGCGTCGTCCTCGTGCACGAAGCCGCACTGGGGGCACTTCCACGCCATACGCCGTCTCAGCCCTGCCGGGCGGTGAGCGGCAGGCGTACGATCCCCTTCTCCACCCGGCCCACGGCGATCACGTCGCCATCGTGGAGCGGCCGGGGCGAAGTGATCGCCTCGCCGTTCAGCAGCGTCTCGTTGGTGGTGCCCTCACCCGGAACGATCTGCCAGGCGCCGTCCGGCCCGCGCTCCAGCACGCACTGCTCCGTGTCCCACACGTTCGACTCCTCTCCGAAGCGCCGCACGACGTGCTTCCCCAGCGGCGTCCTCACTCCCACCGTCATCGCCTGACCAGACGACGAGACGAGGTTGATGCGCTCGGACCGGAGCGCGCCGCCGGGGGGATCAGCCGGCAGCGTCGCGGGCGCCGCGGCGGGTGCTCCGGCCGAAGCATCGGCGGCGGGAGCGCTGGGCGGCGTAAGCGCCTCGGCGGCCGGTACTTCCGCGGGGGTTTCGGTGGTCGGCGGCTCCGCGGCCGGTGCTTCCGTCCCGGTTTCGGCGGGCGGCGCCTCCACGACTGTCCCTCCTTCGCCGGAGGCGGGCGGGGGTGCCGCGGGCGATTCGAGCGTCGCGTCGGCGCTGGCGGGCGGGGCGGCAGGCGGCGGCGAGATCAGCGTCGCGTCCGCATCTGGCGTTTCCGCGGACGCCGCTGGAGCCGCCCGCGCCGATTCGACGGGTGATGGAGCCGCACCCGCGGATGCGGTGCCTTCCTCTGGCGTCGCGCTCGCGGGGGGTGCCTCCTCCAGCGGAGTGGTCGATGCGGTCCCGTCTTCAGGTGTGCTCTTGCTCTCCGTCACGGTCGTCCTCCACATGCGGTCACGACTGGGTCGGCTCGATGGCGATCATCGCGCCCTCCTCCAGCGGCGGAGCCCCGCCGCGTTCTCTCTGGTCCCTCAGCCCGCTCGCGCGGTGAGCGGCAGCTTGGCGATTCCTTTGGCCGCACGCCCCACCGCGATCACGTCGCCTTCGCGCAGGTGGCGCGGGCCGGTGAGCGTCTGGCCGTTCAGCAGCGTCTCATTGGTCGTCCCCGGAACCGGCACGACCTGCCAGACCCCGTCTGCCCCGCGCTCCACCGCGCACTGCTCCGCGTCCCACACGTTGAAGTCGGCTCCGAACTGGCGGACGATGTGCTTCCCCAGCGGCGTGCGCGTCCCCATCGTCAGCACCTCCCCGGACTCCCCAACGAGCTGGATGCGTTCCGAGCGGATCGGCGCTCCGTCCCCTCCCGCCGCGGCAGGCGCTGGCGGAGTGGGTGCCGGCTGCGGAGCGGGCGGTGCTGGCGCAGGCGCGGCGGACGGCGCAGGCGCAACGGGCGCGGCGGACGGTGCGGGCGCCGTCTTCACCGCGATGCCGCCTGCACGCCCGGTGAGCACGTCGCGAACTTCGGCGGCGGTGGGGCGGTCCGCGGCGCGGGGAGCGAGGCAGCGATGCATCACCTCCGCAACGGCCTCGGCGCTGGCCGGGGCCGGCACCGCGCCACCGAGGACGGGGCGCTCGGCGGCGTGCGCCAGCGCCATCTTCGCGTACTCCGCCTGGTCGTCCGACCAGTAGGGATGGCGGCCGGTCAGGAGCTGGTAGAGGATCAGCCCGCAGGTGAATACGTCTGACGCGGCACCCGGCGTGGCGCCCGCCGTGAAGTGCTCGGGCGACCGGTAGTTGTCGGTCCCCACGTACCCCTGCTTCCCGTGCCAGGGCGCCGTCTGGTCCGTGAGGACAGAGAAGTCCACGTCGATCAGCTTCAGCTGGAAGCCGGCCGCGATGGAGGGGTCCTCGATCAGGAACGCGTTGTCCGGCTTCAGGTCCGCGTGGGCGACCTTGGCCTTGTGAAGCGTATCGATCCCGGACATCAGCACCTTGGCCCAGATCAGGTGCTGCTCCCAGAGCCGCGTGCTGAACGGGGCCGTGAGCAAGCGGCCGCCGTTCTCCTCCGCCTCCCGCTCAAAGATCCCGCCGAGGTCCGCGCCGTTCTCCACGAACTCGAAGACCTGGAAGTAGTTGCGCCCACCCCACACCGCCTCGAACGCGTCGATGGCGCGCACGCAGTAGTTGCGGGCGGGGCTCTCGGCGATGCGGCGGTTGAGCTCCTTCTGATAGCGCACGTAGTCGCGGTACCAGCCCACCGTCACCGCGGGCGACTTGTACTGCTTAAAGAAAACGCGCTGCCCTGCGCCGTCCACCGCGCCGTACGAGATGGCCATCGCCCCCGGCCCGAACACGTCGGTGATCCGGTACCCGTTGATCTCGTCGCCTACTTTTAGCTTCTTGGCCATCCGCCGGATCGGGAGAAGTGCCTGAGTCCTGAGTCCTAAGTGCTAAGTCCTAAGTGCCTATCAGCCCTAGCACTTAGCACTTAGCACTCAGCACTATCCGTTCAAAGCGCCACCGTCTCCGCCGACTTCGACACGCTCGCCGCGAGCTGCCGCAGCGTGTTCTTGAAGTTCGCCTGGTCGGTGGTGAACTTCACCAGCGCCTCCTGCGGGTTCATCCCGGGGTACGAGATCGCCTCCCACTCCGACTTGTCGATCTGGCTCAGCTCGTCGTAGCCGGGCATGTCGGGGGCGAAGAGGCTCAGGATGATGCGGTTGTTGATGACGGCGTTGGTCACGTCCTGCACGCCGCCGCCCTTTGCCTCCGGGATGGTCATCGCGGGCTTGAACGAAGCGTCGGTGAACACCACCACCACGCGCGCCGCGTCGCTGCGGTAGCGCCACTTGGTCGCGTCCAGGCTCTGCGCTCCCTTCTCCGTCTGGCCCATGTTGGCGACCTTGAAGAGCGCGTCCAGGAGCGACTCCGGCTCGTCGTCGCCGCCCTCCGCCGTCAGCCCCGCAAGCTGCGACCGGAGCGCCTCCACGTCGGTGACGAAGGGGTTGTCGATGAACGGCTGCGCGTCGTGGTCGAAATCGCGATAGCCCACCGCCTTGGCGCGCCAGTCGCGCACCGGCGACACGTTGTTCCCCTCCCCCTTGCTCAGCGACTCCACGAACGTCCCGATGTTCGCCTTGAGGGAATCGATCGCCGGGGCCATGCTCCCCGACACGTCGATCAGGAAGACGATGTCGGCGACGCCCCGCGTCTTGCTCTGCTGCTGGTCCATTTCGCTAGCCGTTCCGTCGAGGTCGTTGACGAGGTGCGGGCGAGCCCGCCGGGGTCCGTACCGCAAACGAAGCCCGCCGCCCATGCAGGTTTCAGTCCGACCGCGAGCAAGGGAGCTGGAGCGGTTTCGGCGGAGCACGTCGTCGACGGGCGATAGCTCCGCAGGCATGAACGCCGTGCAGGGCCCTTGCCTCGTCGGTCTCAGCGGAGATTCCTCCCGGACTGCTGAAAGATATCGACGTAGTACAATCGCGGTCTCGGACCTTTAGTAGGATTCATATTGGATCGTCAGTACGATCTGGATTGGATTGTTAGCAGGATTTGCATTGGGTCAGTAGAATCGCCACTTGGTTCTGCTGACCGGCTCGGGAGATCGAACCCGCCCGGGCCACGAGACGCGCTGACGCGCTGTGCCGTGCTGAGCGCGCCATGCCCGGCGCGGGGCACGCATGCTACAGTCTGGGGCACGGAGGCCCCGATTGGACGTAAAATAAAATCGGACATGGATTCGTAATTCCGTATCAGACGGGCACTTGCAGCGACTGCACCAAGCGGTATACGAAATGCTTGTCGTTGATGTTCTGTGGGGGCCCGATCCGGTTCGCATGCCGCTGCTCTCCGCCCCCTCTTCTCCGAAGAACTCCCATGCGCCCAGCATCCTCCCTCCTGCTTCTGCTCGCCGCTTCGGCTGCGCTCGTCGGCACGCCGCTCTCCTCCGCGGCGGCCAGCCACGGCGCTCTGCCAACGGGCGCGGACACGCTCCGCACTCCTCCCGCGCTGGCAGACGTCTCGCCGGCTCCGCGGAGGGTGGAGGTGAGCCTCACCGCCGCCCGGCTCCGCACCTCACTCGTGGCGGGGACCACCTCGGAGGTGTTCGCGTACAACGGCCAGATACCCGGCCCCACCCTGGAGCTGCGCGAGGGCGACCGGGTAATCGTGCACTTCCGCAACGACCTTCCCGAGCAGACCACGGTGCACTGGCACGGGCTGAACCTCCCCTTCGAGTCGGACGGCAGCCCGTTCCACCCGGTGGAGCCCGGAGAGACGCGGGACTACGCCTTCACCGTTCGGCCGGGGAGCGCCGGGACGTACTGGTACCATCCGCACCCCCATCACCGCACCGGCTACCAGGTGGCGAAGGGGCTTGCCGGCGCGGTCATCGTCCGGGCGGCCGACGATCCGCTCCCGGCCACCCTCACCGAGAAGCTGCTGATCCTCACCGACACCCGCCTGAAGCCCGATGGCTCCATAGACCTGCCGGACGGAGGCTCGCACGCGGGACTCGTGGACCGGGAGAACGGGCGCGAAGGCGAGCTGCTGTTCGTGAACGGACAGGTGCTGCCCACGCTCCGCATCCGTCCCGGAGAGGTGCAGCGGTGGAGGATCCTCAACGCCTCCGCGTCCCGCGTGTACCGGCTCGCGCTCCCGGGGCACAAGCTGACGCACGTGGGGAGCGACGGCGGCCTCTTCGAGCGGCCGGTGGAGGTGGATGAGATCGTGCTTGCGAGCGCGGAGCGCGCGGAGGTGCTCGTGCGCGGCACCGGAGCGCCCCGCACCCACGCGCAGCTGCAAGCGCTTCCCTACGACCGCTACATACCGCAGACGCGCCCCTCGGATTGGAACAAGGCGCGCCCCCTCCTCACACTCGAGTATGCCGGCCCCTCCGCCGTCGCACCCCGTATACCGGACCGGCTCCGCGCGGTCCCCGTGCTGGACGCCTCCCGTGCGGCGGCGACGCGTGTGATCTCGCTCAGCCAGGGGCTGATCAACGGCCGGGAGATGGACATGGCCCGCATCGACGTGAGCGCCACCCTGGGGGCCACGGAGATCTGGGAGGTCGAAAACCTGGTGGGGATGGACCACCCTTTCCACCTGCACGGCTTCCAGTTCCAGGTTCTGGAGCGGGACGGTGTTCCCGAGCCGTTCCGCTCCTGGAAGGACACGGTGAACGTCCCCAAGCACCAGACCGTGCGCTTCATCGTGCGCTACGAGAACTACCCCGGAAAATGGATGTTCCACTGCCACATCCTGGACCACGAGGACCACGGGATGATGGGCGTTCTGGAGGTTCGCTGACCACGGAGACGGATATGTCGCTCCACGCGCGTGGCGGGCTGTACTGTTTGGGATGGCTGGTCGCCGTGGCCTGCGCCGGACCGGTGCCGGGGGGTTCACGCCCGGGAGACACGGCCTCCCCGGGATCGTCCGGGAGGGGGATCCCCTTCGGCCCGGCTACGGAGGAGCAGGTGCAGCGTGGACGGCAGCTGGTGCTCGCGCGCGACTGCGGAGCGTGCCACGGCGGCGGCACCAACCCGACCTCGGCGGCGTGGCTGGCGGGGCGCCCCGGACCGGCGCCGTTCGACAGCGTGGGGCCCTTCAAGCTGTGGCCGCCGAACCTGACGCCGGACGCGCAGACGGGCTCGGGCCGCTACAGCGCGCGGCAGCTCTTCAACGCGCTGCGCTACGGACTGCGGCCCACCACGACGCCGGACGTGCAGGTCACGTCGGCGGTGCCGGGGGAGGGCGGTCACCCGGCGCGGCCGGACTACCTCTCCCCCGCCATGCCGTGGATGTACTGGCGCTTCATGACGGACCAGGAGCTGTGGGACATCGCGGCGTACCTCCAGCACGGCGTGCGGCCGGTGCGGCAGCAGGTGCCCGCCAGCGGCTCGCCGCCCGACCGCTGGGCGAGCGTGCTGGGTGCCGACAAGATCGGCACGCACGTCATGCCGCCCTTCCCCACCCAGCATGAGGAGCTGCGCCAGCCGGACCGGCGCGACGAGATCCTGCGCGGACGGGCGCTGGTAGCCTCCACCGCATGCAGCGGATGCCATGGCGGGGCCACGCATTCCGCGCAGGCGGGGTGGCTCGCCGGCGCGGGAACGGCTCCGGGAGCCCCCTTCGACGAGTTCCAGATCGGGCCGTTCCGCACGCGACCGCGCAACCTGACGCCCGACAACACCACCGGGATGGGACGGTTCAGCGAGCGGCAGATCTTCAACGCGCTTCGTTACGGCCTGCGCCCCGGCGAAACGCCGGACGTGGAGATCACCTCCACCGTCCGCGGAGAGGGCAACTTTCCGCGCAGCCCCAAGTACCTGGCCCCACCGATGCCGTGGCCCGCGTGGCGCCACCTGACGGACCAGCAGCTGCGCGACATGGCGGCCTACCTGAAGCACGGGGTCAAGCCGGTTCGCAACCGCGTGGCGGACAGCGAGGGCCCACCCGACTTCTGGGCCAGCGAGTACACCCCCCAGAAGATCGGCACGCACCCCGCCCCCGCCTTCCCCACCGCGCGCGAGGCGTTCCGGCCCTGACGCCACTCCGTGACACAAAAAAAACGAAGCCCCGCATGCGTAAAACGCATGCGGGGCTTCGTCTTGTCCTGCGGTACCACAAACGGAGGCGGAGGGACTCGAACCCCCAAAGGCTTGCGCCCGCCGCATTTCGAGTGCGGTGCCTTACCAATTAGACTACGCCTCCTGATCCTGCACACAGTCGGGACGGCCGGATTTGAACCGGCGACCCCTCGCTCCCGAAGCGAGTGCTCTACCGGGCTGAGCCACGTCCCGAAACTACCGACTGCCCTGCGACCACCGAGCGGACCGGGTGGGATTCGAACCCACGAGGGCTATTCACCCCACACGATTTCCAATCGTGCTCCTTAAGCCACTCGGACACCGGTCCAAACGCGGAGCGGAGAGGGCGGGATTCGAACCCGCGTCTGTCTTTTGGACAGGACGGTTTAGCAAACCGTTGGTTTTAGCCACTCACCCACCTCTCCAAACCCGCAACCGAAACCGAAAGTAGCCCCCCCAGGGATCGAACCTGGACTTTCCTGAGTCAGAGTCAGGCGTGTTGCCAATTACACCAGAGGGCTGCACACACAAGCGGGAGACGGGGCTCGAACCCGCGACCCTCAGCTTGGGAAGCTGATGCTCTACCAACTGAGCTACTCCCGCGACGGCCTACAAGCTAACGCCGGATCGGCGATTTGAACAAGAGCCACCGGTCGGGATTGAACCGACGACCGCTCGATTACGAATCGAGTGCTCTACCACTGAGCTACGGTGGCGCTCTCCCGTACCAATGGAGCTGAGGGGAATCGAACCCCTGACCTCTGCAGTGCGATTGCAGCGCTCTCCCATCTGAGCTACAGCCCCGCGTGTACCCAACTGCGCAGTGGGCGGTACAAGACTCGAACTTGTGACCTCCACGATGTCAACGTGGCGCTCTAACCAACTGAGCTAACCGCCCGATGCTGCCCGAAGTGGTGGGGGTAGGATTCGAACCTACGTAGGGCGAAGCCCGGCAGATTTACAGTCTGCTGCCATTAGCCACTCGGCCACCCCACCATGTACTCGCCTTCCATGGAGCCGAGGGGAATCGAACCCCTGACCTCTTGAATGCCATTCAAGCGCTCTCCCAACTGAGCTACGGCCCCGTGGTGCCCGCCCCCGGAGGGCGGGCGGACCAACCCGGATTTTCAAAAAGCGCTTCGCTTATCTTTCAAGCGGGGCCGACGGGACTCGAACCCGCGACCTCCGGAGTGACAGTCCGGCACTCTAACCGACTGAGCTACGGCCCCTTGGGAACTGCTTCCGGAGAACTCTCCTCTCCGGTCCTTCAACAGAGCGGGAAACCGGGCTCGAACCGGCGACCTCAACCTTGGCAAGGTTGCGCTCTACCAACTGAGCTATTCCCGCGTACCAGCGCTCCCACGGGGAATCGAACCCCGCTCTCAACCTTGAAAGGGTCGTGTCCTAACCGATAGACGATGGGAGCCGATCCCTATCAATTCCCTACAAGCTCGCGATGGGACTCGAACCCATGACCTCTTCCTTACCAAGGAAGTGCTCTGCCGGCTGAGCTACGCGAGCAACGCCCGGGTCCCGAGCTTGTCCGTCACAATACCGCTACGGGGATTCGAACCCCGGTTTGCGCCGTGAGAGGGCGCCGTCCTAGTCCCCTAGACGATAGCGGCGTATCGCATGGTGTCCGCACACGCCCGGAGGGAATCGAACCCCCAACCGCCGGTTTTGGAGACCGGTGCTCTACCAATTGAGCTACAGGCGTACAGACTTCACCTTCTCAACCCAGATGGCCAGGGAGGGAGTCGAACCCCCGACACTGCGATTTTCAGTCGCATGCTCTACCAACTGAGCTACCTGGCCCCGAACAAAAAACCGCCCGGCTTCGGCGGCGGGGTTTGGGGCTATAGCGGGGGCGGGATTCGAACCCGCGACCTTCGGGTTATGAGCCCGACGAGCTACCAGGCTGCTCCACCCCGCGACACAGAGCCACCAATCTAACCTGCCCCTCCCCCTCCGTCAACCCCCGTTTCCACCGCCGGAGCGGCGGCGCGGGACGGCCCGCCGGGGAGGGACAAACATATTCCGATTTCCCGGAAACGGAAGCCCTTGACAACAATCCGCCTCCGGTTAGCGCCCGCGGCCGGTTGCCGCCCCGGGAAAACATTCGTATCGTGGCACGATCACGCTCCACATTTCCCACGTTACCCCGATGGGAGCCATGAACCCAATCGTTCCGTCCCGCGCCGGCTGGGCGCTCGCGGCGGCGGCGCTACTCGCACCCGCGGCGGCGCACGCGCAGGGCCTGGAGTATCCGCAGACGCGCCGCGGCGAGCAGGTGGACGTCTACCACGGAACCAGCGTGGCGGACCCGTTCCGCTGGCTGGAGGACACCGACTCGCCCGAGACGCGCGCCTGGATCACCGCGCAGAACCGGCTGACGAGCTCGTACCTGGAGGCGATCCCGCAGCGGCGCCGCATCGAGCAGCGGCTGACGCAGCTCTGGAACTACGAGCGCAGCGGCACCCCGTTCAAGCGCGCGGGGCGCTACTTCTGGTGGAAGAACAACGGGCTGCAGAACCAGTCCGTGCTCTACACCGCCCCGTCGCTCGCCGCCACGCCGCGCGTGGTGCTGGACCCGAATCGCCTCTCGCAGGACGGCACGCTGGCCGTCTCCGCCACGTCGGTGAGCGAGGACGGGAAGCTGCTGGGGTACGGCGTGTCTTCCGGCGGATCGGACTGGCAGGAGCTGCGGGTGCGCGACGTGGCCACGGCGCGCGACCTCCCCGACCGCATCCAGTGGGTGAAGTTCTCGGGGATCAGCTGGACGCACGACGGGCGCGGCTTCTTCTACTCCCGCTACCCGCAGCCCACGGGGAACGCGCTCACCTCCACGGTGCGCAACCAGAAGCTGTACTACCACCGCCTGGGTACGCCGCAGTCCGCCGACGTGCTGGTGTACGAGCGCACGGACCAGCCGGACTGGGGCTTCGGCGGCTTCGTGACCGATGACGGACGCTACCTGGTGGTCAACGTCACCCAGGGGACGGACCGCCGCAACCGCGTGTACATCAAGGATCTGGGCACCGCCCGCACTCCGCGCCTCGGCGGGGAGATGGTGAAGCTGCTGGACGACTTCGACGCGGACTACAGCTACGTGGGGAACGACGGGCCCGTCTTCTTCTTCCAGACGGACCTGGAGGCGCCGCGCGGGCGGGTGATCTCCATCGACCTGCGCAACCCCGCGCGTGAACGCTGGCGCACCGTGGTCCCGCAGGCTGCGGACGCGATGAGCGGGGTGACGATGGCGGGCGGCCGCGTGGTCGCGCAGTACATGCACGACGTGGCCTCGCGCGTGCGCGTGTTCGAAAAGAGCGGCGCGCTGGTGCGCGACATCCAGCTTCCGGGGCTCGGCTCGCTGGGCGGCCTCTCCGGCGAGCCGGACGACCCGGAGATGTTCTACTCCTTTGCGTCGTACCTCAGCCCCAGCACGGTGTACCGCCACAACGTGCGCACCGGGGTCTCGTCGGTGCTGTGGGCGCCGCGCGTGGCCTTCGACGCCAGCCAGTACGAGACGCGGCAGCTCTTCTTCCAGAGCAAGGACGGCACGCGCGTCCCCATGTTCGTGACGCACCGCAAGGGGATGGCGCTGGACGGCAACAACCCGACGCTGCTGTACGGCTACGGTGGCTTCAACTCGGCCATGACGCCGGGGTTCGCCGCGAGCGTGGCGGTGTGGCTGGAGATGGGGGGCGTGTACGCGGTCGCCAACATCCGCGGCGGCAGCGAGTACGGCGAGGAGTGGCACGCCGCAGGGACGAAGGAGCGGAAGCAGAACGTCTTCGACGACTTCATCGGCGCGGCGGAGCACCTCATCGCGCAGAAGTACACGTCGCCGGCGAAGCTGGCCATCTCGGGCGGGTCCAACGGCGGGCTGCTGGTGGGCGCGGTGCTCAACCAGCGTCCGGAGCTGTTCGGCGCGGCGCTCCCCGCGGTGGGGGTGATGGACATGCTGCGCTTCCACAAGTTCACCATCGGCTGGGCCTGGACCTCGGACTACGGCTCGCCGGACGACGCGCAGCTCTTCCCGTCCATCTACGCCTACTCGCCACTGCACAACATCAAGCCGGGGACGCGCTACCCGGCCGTTCTGGTGACGACGGGCGACCACGACGACCGCGTGGTGCCGGGGCATTCGTTCAAGTACGCCGCCGCGCTGCAGGCCGCGCAGGCGGGCCCCGCGCCGGTCCTCATCCGCATCGAGACGCGCGGCGGCCACGGTGCCGGCAAGCCCACGCAGATGCAGATCGAGGAGGCGGCGGACCGGTGGGCGTTTCTGGCGAGGAATCTGGGGATGAACGGAAGTGCGTTAGTGCGTTAGTGCGGGCCCCCTCCCCCGCTCGTCACCTCGCGGCCCCTCTCCCAATAACTACCTGGGGGAGGGGCGCAGGGCTGGGTCTGTGCGGGTGGCTGGCATCGCGGGCCCTCTCCCGCGCGCTACTCGCTGCCCCTCGCCCAAACTGCTGGGAGAGGGGCCTTTGCCTGGGGCTGAGCTGGTGGCAGGGTTGGCACTGTGGGCACGACGCACTCACGCACTTGCGGTTCTCAGCACAGATACCGGCCCTCGTCCGCGAGCTCTTCCAGGAGACGGCCGGTGGCGTTTTCTTCTTCGGCGGCGTGGCGGAGGGCGGGGGTGGCGTGATGGCGTGCGCCGCAGGTGGTGCACGCCAGGTAGTGCTGCCGCCAGACCGCGATCTCACTCCAGTTGCCCGTGCACTCGGAGCGGACGTGGCGCAGGTGGAGGCGCTCGTCGACCGCGAGGCGCTCCTCCTCGGCTTCGGTGAAGGCTTCGAGCTGGGGTTCGAAGTGGCAGTGGAAGCAGGTGAGCGAGTGCGGCAGGTTGATGGCGGCGCCCCGCTGCAGCTCCAGCTCCTTGCCGCAACGGGGACAGAGCCCCGCGAACCAGCGCACCCGGTACTGGCGCGAGAACCAGATTGCCAGGTACGTCCCCGTCACGAAGCAGAGGACCGGCCACGGATAGTGCGGCGGCACCCAGAACGACACCGGCGCCACCCCCCAGAACGACGCCAGCGAGAGCAGCGACGCCACCACACGGAACGCGAACGGCCTGCGCCACAGCCCCAGCCGCGCCGGAGCGGGCGGGTACGCGCGCAGGATCAGGTGTACCGGCGGTGCCTGGAAGATGCTTCTCATGGGCCGCCCATGGGTGCGGTTTGCGGATCCTGTTCGAACATATATACGGCGGCCGGCGGGCACAACGAAGGGGAATGGGGAATGGGGAATGGGGAATGGGGAATGGGAATACGGCCGACGCGCACGAATGGACGCAAGCAACCCCTCCCCCAGGTAGTTATTGGGGGAGGGGTCGCGAGGTGACGAGCGGGGGAGGGGGCCCCTCTCAGCCCACCACCAGGTTCACCAGCCGGTCCGGCACGAAGATCACCTTTCGAACCTCCTTGCCCTCCGTGAACTTGCGCACGTTCTCGTCCGCGAGGGCGGCGGCGCGGGCGTCGGATTCGGCGATGCCGCGCGGCATGGGCATGCGCGCGCGTACCTTGCCGTTCACCTGCACCACGAACTCCACCGTGTCCGCCACGGTCTTCGCCGGGTCGTACGACGGCCACCCGGCTTCGTCCCAGAAGGAGTCCGTGTGGCCCGTCCGCTCCCACAGCTCCTCCGCCAGGTGCGGGGCGAAGGGGGCCACGAGGCGGACCAGCGGCTCGACCGCGGCGCGCTCGGGGGTGCGACCGCCGGCGCGGACGGCGTTGAGGTACTCCATCATCGCCGCGATGGCGGTGTTGTAGGAGAGGTCCTCCAGGTCGTCCGTCACCTTTTTGATGGTGGCGTGCAGCTTCTGCTCGACGGCCGGGTCCAGCTCGCGATCCTCCGCCGTGAGGACGCTGTCCCACAGGCGGTTGAGGAAGTTGAACGGCCCCACCAGCGCCGCGTCGCGGAAGTCGCCCCCCTCCTGGTACGGGCCCAGGAACATCAGGAACGTGCGAAAGGTGTCCGCGCCCCACTCCGCGATGTACTCGTCCGGCACCACCACGTTGCCCTTGGACTTGGACATCTTGGCGCCCTCGCGCACGATGTGGCCGTGCGCGCGGAAGCGGGTGAACGGCTCCTCGAAGTCCACGTGCCCCATGTCCTTGAGCGCCATCGTGATGAAGCGCGAGTACAGCAGGTGCAGCACCGCGTGCTCGTTGCCGCCGATGTAGCTGTGCACCGGGAGCCACGTCTTCGTGACCGCATCGTCGAACGGCACCGCCTCGTTCCCCGCGGAAGGGTAGCGCAGGAAGTACCACGACGAGTCCAGGAACGTGTCCGAGACGTCGGTCTCGCGGCGCGCGCGGCCGCCGCATGAGGGGCAGTCGGTGAGGTACCACTCCTCGTGGCGCGCCAGCGGGGAGACGCCCGACGCGTCCGGCTTGAAGTCCTCGATGGGCGGCAGCAGCACCGGGAGCTGGTCCTCGGGCACGGGCACGGTGCCGCAGTCGTCGCAGTACAGGATGGGGATGGGCGGACCCCAGTAGCGCTGGCGCGAGATCGTCCAGTCGTGCAGCCGGTAGTTGACGCGCGACGTCCCCGCCCCCTGCTGCGCGATGTGGGTGGTGATGGCCATCTTCCCCGTCTCCACCTCCAGCCCCGTGAAGCGGCCGGAGTTCACCAGGCGCCCCGTGCCCGTGTACGCGGCTTCCAGCGGGGTGTCGCCGTCCTCGCCCTCGCCGGCGACGACGCGGCGGATGGTGAGGCCGAACTTCTGCGCGAACTCGAAGTCGCGCTCGTCGTGGCCCGGCACGGCCATGATGGCGCCCGTGCCGTACTCCATCAGCACGTAGTCCGCGATCCAGACGGGGATCTCCTCGCCGTTGATCGGGTTGAGCGCGCGCGCGCCGGTGTCCACGCCCGTCTTGGTCTTGTCCGTCTTCTTGCGCGACACCAGGTCGGTGGCGGTCGCCTGGCGGCGGTACTCGTCCACCTCGGCGCGTTGCCCGTCCGTCGTGATGCGATCCACCAGCGGGTGCTCGGGGGCAAGCACCATGTAGGTGGCGCCAAAGAGCGTGTCCGGCCGCGTGGTGAAGACGGAGACGGCCATCGGCTCGCCCGCGTCCTGCCCCACGATGGGGAAGAGGATCTCCGCCCCGTCGCTGCGCCCGATCCAGTTCTCCTGCGCCTTTCGCGTTGTGTCAGACCAGTCGAGCTGCTTCAGGTTGTCCAGCAGCTTCCCCGCGTACTGCGTGATGCGAAAGAACCACTGGCTCAGGAAGCGCATCTCCACGGCAGTGCCGCAGCGCTCGCACTCGCCGCCCACCACCTGCTCGTTGGCGAGCACGGTGTTGCAGTTGGGGCACCAGTTGACCGCCGCCTCCTTCTTCTCCGCCAGGCCCGCCTTGTAGAGCTGCAAAAAGATCCACTGCGTCCAGCGGTAGTACTCCGGGCGCGTGGTGTCGACGGTGTGGTTCCAGTCGTACATGAAGCCCACGCGGCGCAGCTGCCTGGTGAAGCGCTCCACGTTGCGCGGGATCAGCTCGCCGGGGTGGATCCCCTGCTTGAGCGCGAAGTTCTCCGAGTGGATGCCGAACGCGTCGAAGCCGATCGGCTCGAAGACGTCGTACCCCTGCAGCCGCTTGAAGCGGCCAAAGATGTCGGCGCCGGTGAAGGCGTAGATGTTCCCCACGTGCAGCCCTTCGGCGGACGGGTACGGAAACATCATCAGGTTGTAGAAGGGGCGCGCGGCCGTGCGGAGCTCCTCCTCCGTCCACGTGTTGGTCCCCCGCTCGTCCCAGCGCGCCTGCCACTTCCGCTCGACCTCGGCGGGCTGATAGCTGCCGGTGATGTGTTCGCTGCTCATGGTCGGTCCCCTGAAAATCGGGCCGCCGCCGCGGGGGAGCTCCCCCCCGGCGGCGGCCTGTAGCCTGCTGCAAATC